>JAKPCK010000076.1 GCA_029553295.1 Deltaproteobacteria bacterium
GTCCTCCAGTATTTGAAGCTGCTGCCTGTCCATCTTTTTTGCTTTTTCCTCTGGCAGAACCTCCTGACTGAGCTTAAGCAGCACATCTCCAGTTTCTGTTTCCCAGATCTCCAGGGCTCCTGCCTCTATCAGATCCTTGATTACCTCCCAGGAGCCTCCTTTATAGATAACTCCCTTTTTAAACCATAGAAAGCTCTTAAGGAGATCCATAGCAGTAGTGAACCTTATACTACCGCCTTTATCAACCATATACAATAAAAGCAGCCTGCCTGCTGTTTTGTGTTTTGAGCTCTTCATACCAAAGATATTGAGATAATACATGGTTTTATCCTCTATAACCTGGTTTTCCATAATTATATTTGTTATCACAACAAAATCTCTGGAATATTGAGGCAGAATAGCAAACAGAAGCCCTAAAATATCTCTTTCCTTATCCAGCATCAAGCCCCAATATAGATAGTCATTGAGAAGATTATACTCCTTAAACAGTCTCATCACTGGCTGTTTTGTCATAAACTGTGATAAGCTATCCACCTCATAAGAATAAACAGGATGAGGTTTGTACATGATATTGATTTCTATAGGCCCTCCCAGACCCATATTTTTGAACTCTAGATAGCTGGCTCTTCCATTATTGAAAAACAAGTACGTGAAAAATGCAGTGACATATAACTCCACAGCCTTTTTATTTAAAATGTGTTTCCTGGAAGTTTTAATTTCATTTATATTAAAATATGGATTCCCTCCAGAATACTCCAGCCCTGTTTTTGTTGTTATCACAGGATTATCCCTTTCAAGATGGCTGTAAATGATATCCACTATCTCCAGCATCTTTGGTTTGAAATTCTCAACCAGGTTGATGTACCTATCATATTTCTTTGGCATGAAAATATACAATGCATTAATTGTATAAAAGTTTTATGAGTAAGCTTTTTATAACAAAAACAGTTAATTATATTTTGTAGCCCCTGTGGCCCATAGCAGCCCCTGTTTTGGCCTTTTTGCCCCTGTGGCTGTGCCAGCCCTTGAGGCTACACTAAAGTCTTTTTAGTCACAGATTATTTCTTCACTATGAAGCTAAGGCTATTCATTCAGAAATCACAAGCAGCAGCCCCTCCTATAGTTCCAATAGGTATAACCTATTGATTTCCAAGCCATTTTTTATTCCTATTGGTAAAATATAAAAAAATTTCACATAAAAACTAAATCACTAGCAGTAGGATTTTTATATTTGCTTCTACTATTTGACTACTATTTTATATTATACTATATACCAACATATCAACAGGTTATATTATACTATATAAGAAAAAAAGAAAAAGGGGTATATGTGTGTATATGTGATTTTATTATTAAATAATATAAGGATGTACAAAGACAAGTCGTAGGTGTGGAAATCACTATCAGGAGCCACAATGTGCCTTTTGCACCTGTTTGCAGGGATAATTGTTGGTAAGAAAACAAAAAAATATGAACTAGAGAATTTTAATCTCATAGCCTTTCTCTTTCCCTATCCAGCAATTTGTTATCTGATACTTTTTAGCCAGGTTTGTATTAGACTTGAAATCTCTTAGGGCAAGTCCCATAGCTATTGTGTTTCTAGGCAGATTAAGTAGCTCTATGATCTCCTCTATTGTTCTGCCTTGAAGTGATGGCTTGATTTGTGGTACCAGGATATCCAGGCTGTCTCTAAACATCTCATAAAACTTTTTGATGCTGATCCTGAAGCTCTCCTTTCCCTGCACTTTCAGCATCTCCAGAAAGGCCACCATAACCTCTGTGAAGGGAGCTGAACTATCAAACATAGCAGCCTCCTCCATCACTTCCTGCTTCTCTGTGACCATCTCATCCACCATCTGCCTGATCTCATCCTCAGTAAAGACCTCCAGCAGCCCTCTGATGCTGAATCCCAGGGCCTCTATGTGCCTTACGTCCTGCTTTGCAGCCTC
>JAKPCK010000094.1 GCA_029553295.1 Deltaproteobacteria bacterium
TCAAGTCCGTCCAGTGCAAAATAGCTGAAGGCATAGCTTGTTATAAGAAACTTTTCATGCTCATTGAGCCACCATCTCAACATACTATGATATAAAAACATATGGAGGGGAAAATATGAAAGAAAAATCTTCAAAAATCTGTTTTAAAAATATATTATATTCAAGACCTTTGCAAGGTCTTGTAAGGGTCTCATATTTAGAAAAATCTATCTATCTGGGGGGAAAGATGGAGATAGGCGAGATCAATAAAGGCAGGGATAAGATCATAGTTGCCTTAAAGGAATTCAAGGGAAAGAGTTATGTTGATATAAGGACATATTTTGAAAACGATGAAGGGAAGTGGTTGCCTACCAAGAAAGGGATTACCTTTTCACCGGAATTATTGGATGATGTCCTCAAGCTCTTAAACGAGGCAAAGAAAAAATTGCAGGAGAATGCCAATGTCTGATTTAAGGGACAATGACATATACAGGGGTGTAAAGGGATGGCTCCTCCTTCTATGTCTGAGTCTTACCTTCCTTGACCCATTATCTATGTTATTTAACCTCTTTGTTTTGAGCAATCTAACAAGGCCATATTTTGAGACCTATAAAGGTCTTTTTAATCTAATCCTTGTAAACGGGATATTTACCATTGGCCTTGTAGTCTTCAGCATCTATGCAGGGGTATCCCTGTGGAGGCTAACTGCCCATGCTGTCCATACTGCAAAGAGGTATTTTATGTCGATTTTTTTCTACTCCATTTTAACTATCTTTTTACCGGACATATTTGGCGTCTCTGAAAATATCTACAAAAAATTTGGTGGAAATAACATGCTAAATAGTATAATAACTATGTGTTACGCAACCCTTTGGTATATCTATCTAACCAAATCCAAAAGGGTAAGATATACATACAGCAAATAGATTGGCCTGACCTCGAGTTTTTTTATTCTGCTTAGGTGCGGAGATGGATGAGAAACTACCAGAACTGATAAGGGCGTGTCAGAAAGGCGATGTAGCCCTTGTTAAGGCATTACTGTATAGTGGTGCTGATATGAATGTAACGGATAAGGATGGATCAACACCATTTTTTTATGCCTGTATGTATGGATTCACAGACATAGCCAGGATACTTCTCGACAGAGGTATTGATATAAACAGAAAAAACAACCTTGGAAACCCTGCCATAACCTATGCCTGTTTTCAGGGACAGGTGGGGATAATGAGGCTACTGCTCTCCAGGGGGGCTGATATAGATATAACAGATAAGAATGGCGATGCGCCTTTGATAATTGCCAGCAAGAGGGGACATATAGAGATTGTGAGGATGCTGGTGGAGAAGGGTGCGGATATCAATGTAAAGGATAAACATGGCAATACAGCCCTTATGCACGCATGCCTAAATATGCAGGTTGGGACTGCCTTTTACCTCATAGACAACGGTGCAGACCTTACCATAACCAATGACCAGGGCAAAACAGCTATGGATATAGCCTCGAAGATGAGGCTAGATAAGATTATGGAACGGATAAAGAAAAGGCAGTTATCTGGATAGCCTTATAATCCTGTATGCACCCCTTCCAACAATCATAGACACTATAGACCCTATTATAAGGTCAGGTATCCTTGATGCTGTTATATACACAAGTGCCCCTGCCAATATGACCCCGGCATTCACAATCACATCGTTTGAGGTAAATATCATGCTTGCCTGCATATGGGCATCATGGCTTTCTTTTTTCCAAAACCTTATTCCATCTTTCAATCTGGTCTTTAAAGTCGGAAGCGAGTTCTGAATAGTCGCCTTCTATTACAATAGTCTTTATCTTGTCACCAACTGTTATGGAATTAACAACCTTCTGGTCTTCAGGGCCCACTACCTCACCAAAGATAGTGTGACGGTTGTCCAGCCATGGTGTTGCCACATGGGTTATGAAGAATTGGCTGCCGTTTGTATTTGGTCCTGCATTGGCCATGGAGAGGATACCGGGTTTATTGTGTCTTAATTTCGGGGAAAACTCATCAATAAATCTGTATCCTGGCCCGCCTGTCCCTGTCCCCAGGGGGCATCCGCCCTGGATCATGAAATTCGGTATGACCCTGTGGAAGGTAAGGTTGTCATAGAAGCCCTGCTTTGCGAGATTGACAAAGTTTAATACAGTAAGGGGTGCCTCATCAGGAAAGAGCCTAAGCCTTATATCCCCTTTATTGGTCCTGATAACAGCCTTGAGTTGAGCATATTCACCACTCACAATACCTGTATTAAAACCCAAAAATATTAAAATTGAAAGGATTAAAATTATTTTTTTCATAGCCTACCTCTTAATTGAATCTTTAATCAAATAAGACCACTGTCAAGATCTACCATTATATTAAACAGAGTTACTAAAATTTGTCCATTTCTATTTATCTTGACACCCCATTTACATAAAACTATACTTGTTTTTACTCTAAAAAATCTCAAACCAAAGGGAGACCATGATAAGAAAATACAGCAAGATTATTTTAATAGGCCTTGTCTTCATCTTTCTCTTATTTTTTTCCCAGCTTGCCGGGCTTTATATAGACTGGCTTTTTTTTACTGAGACAGGATATCAGGGTGTCTTTCAGACCATTGTCTCTGCCCAGGCCTTGGTTGGTCTTCTATTCGGTGTATGTGCCTTCCTTTGGTTGTTCCTGAATATAGGCCTCACATTCAGGACACCACTACCCACCATAGATATTATGTTTCTCGGGATGACAAGGATTACAGCAAATCTCGGGAATTTAAACAGATTTTTTAAGATAATCGGTTTGGTCATATCCATTGTCATGGGTATATTCTCTGCCATATGGGGTTCTAAAGTATGGAACCAGGCTATTATATTCCATAATGCCGTATATACAGGCATCAAAGACCCTGTTCTTAATAATGATATTGGTTTCTATCTGTTCCGGCTGCCCATGTGGGAGATTATAAACAGTTTTGCAGGGTTTATCCTATTTATGTCTTTCTGTATTGTAGCGCTTTCCTATATCCTAAGAGGTTCTTTAATGTTCAACCGAAATAGGGTCTTTATGGGTGAGCTTGCAAAAAAACACCTGGCTGCCCTGGGAGGCCTGTTTATCCTCAAGATAGCCTTTGGTTTCTATCTCGATACATTCGGTTTACTCTATAGCCAGCATGGTGTCATCTTTGGTGCAGGATATGCAGACATAAATGGGAGGCTCATTGCCCTTTATATATTGGTTGTGGCAGCCATTATTACTGCTGTTTTGTTTTCTGTGACAGTAGTATCGGGCAGGATAAAAATCCTTATTTATTCCATTTCTGCACTCATATTTATCTATATTGTAGGTTTTGCCATCTACCCAGCCCTTCTCCAGAATCTCCGTGTCTCCCCTAATGAGCTTGCCATGGAGAGGCCATTTATAGAACATCATATAAAGATGACAAGGTTTGGATATGACCTGGAATCTGTCAAGGTCAGACCCTTTGATGTATCTTATAACCTCACATCAGGGTATATTATGAAAAACCAAACCACCATCAACAACATAAGGCTATGGGATGAAGCACCTCTCTATAAGACATTTGCCCAGCTTCAACAGATAAGGACATACTATAAATTCAACAGTATCGACGACGACAGATACATGATAAACAACAGATACCAGCAGGTTATGCTCTCTGCAAGAGAGCTTTCCTATGGAGACCTGCCGAGCAAGTCATGGATTAATGAAAAATTTGTCTTTACCCATGGCAATGGTGTGGCTATGAGCTATGTAAACAGGATTACAAAAGAGGGGCTACCTGAGTTTTTAATAAGGGATATACCGCCTGTATCCATTGTGGACTTAAAGATAACACGGCCTGAGATATACTACGGTGAGATTGTCCAGGATTATGTGGTTGCCAGGACAAAGATACCTGAATTCAGCTATCCCACCTCTGAAGGGAATAAATACACCTCCTATGAAGGGACTGGGGGTGTAAGGCTTGATTCTTTCTTTAAAAAGGCGGTCTTTGCCTTTTTTTTCAGGACAGCCAAGATTGTTTTGTCTTCTGAGATAACCCCTGAGAGCAGGTTGATATTTTACAGGGATGTAACAGAGAGGATACAGAAGATTGCACCTTTTTTAATGCTCGATTCTGACCCTTATATAGTTATATCCAAGGATGGGAAACTATACTGGATTGTAGATGCCTATACTGTATCCTCCATGCTCCCATATTCAAAACCATTGAAAAACAGGGTCAACTATATGAGGAACTCTGTTAAGGCCATTGTTGATGCCTACAACGGGGGCGTCAGCCTGTTTATATCCGACCCAAAAGACCCTGTAATATCAGTATATAAAAAGATATTTCCCGGGATGTTCAAATCCATGGAAGAGATGCCAGAGGACCTAAAGGCCCATGTCCGTTTCCCCAGAGACCTGTTTAAAATCCAGGCAGCTATGTATGGGACCTACCATATGGAAGACCCGAAGATATTCTACAACAAGGAAGACCTGTGGGAGATACCTGTCCATGGTGAAAAAAAGATTGAGCCTTATTATCTCATAATGAAACTCCCGGGGGAGAAAAAAGAGGAGTATGTCCTCCTTATGCCATATACACCGGCAAAAAGGGATAATCTCGCTGCATGGCTTGCTGCCCGGTGTGACAATGAAAATTATGGAAAGCTTGTGGTCTATACATTTCCCAGAGACAGGCTTATATTCGGACCAAGACAGATCGATGCCCGAATCGACCAGGATTCCTATATATCGCAACAGCTCACGCTATGGGGGCAGAGGGGGTCACAGGTCATCAGGGGGAGGCTCCTTATAATCCCTATAGAGGCATCCCTTTTATACATCCAGCCATTATATCTGGCTGCAGAGGACAAAGGCGGGCTTCCAGAACTAAGGCGTGTAATAGTGGCTTACGAAAACGATGTGGTAATGGAGGAAAACCTGGAACAGTGCTTAAACAGGCTCTTTGGCGGCAAAAAGACCCCGATAACTACTATTGATTCTACAAGAGACAAGGCCTCCAAGAAAGACCTGCCTGAGTTATCAAAAGAGGCAATGAAGGTCTTTGAAAAGGCAAAAGAGTTTCAAAGGCAGGGCAACTGGGCAGGCTATGGGGAAGAACTAAAAAAACTCGAGGCTATACTAAAACAGATGACATCAAGATAGAGGGTATCCCCTGATTTAGACTGCAAGGCCTCTTACCTGTATTTTATGGATGTCAACAGGGTAAAAAGGGATATTAAAAAGGATACAACATTTGCTATAACCACAGGCATCTGTTTGATGAGGATACCGTAAACAAGCCATAATAAAGAGCCAGTCAATATCATCACGGGCATCCATAAAGAGATGTCCCTTGCCTCCTTGAGCCTCCATATCCTTATTACCTGCGGCATCATAGCGAAGGTTGTAAAAAAAGCTGCTATATATCCTATGATTGTCTCCATAAAAAAAAGATGGATATCCTGTCAATATAAATCAAGATACCCATCTTAAAAAAACCCTGAGAATAATTATTTTTTGAACATCGCCTTAAAGGCAGTCCCTGCAGCAAACTTTGGGACCTTCTTTGCAGGGATCTTCATCTTCTTGCCAGTCTGCGGGTTTCTACCTGTCCTTGCCTTTCTCTGGGAGACAGTAAATGTCCCGAAACCAATAAGGGTTACCTTTTCGCCGGACTTAAGGGATTCCTGCACATTTCTTATGAATGAATTTAAAACATCCCCTGCCAGTGTCTTTGTGATCCCCACATCCTCTGCCACCTTGCTTATTAGTTCTGCCTTGTTCATTGATACCCCCTTATTTTTTAATTTAATTAAGCTTTTTCCTACATTACAATATTTAAATACTTGATACAATATTTTTTTAATAAAAAATCAAATTTTTATTAAAAAATCTGCTAATCCTTGAGGGGGGGTATCTGAACTGTAAAGCATGTCCCTTTACCCTCTTCACTTTTAAGGGTTATTGAACCCTGGACAGCCTCAACAATGGATTTTACGCAGGACAGACCGAACCCAAGCCCTGTCTCATCCACTGTGCCTTTCAAATTGGAATATAAAAATCTTTTAAATACATCTACCTGCTTTTCTAAAGGTATACCTGATCCGTCATCCTCAACGGCAATAATCAGGTCTCTGTCGCCACTTATCCTTATCTTCACCTCTTTTTTACGGTATTTCAGGGCATTAGTTATGAGGTTTCTCAAAATCTGCTGGATTTTTTTTCTATCATGGGTAAAGGGAGAGGATTCGTATCTTCCATCAATATAGATAAATATGCCTTTGCTTTTTAGTATCTCTTTCATATCCTGGGTTGTATTATTACAGATAAACTCTTCAAAGAAATTAGGGTCAACAATCTCTATGGCATCCATTATGGCGTCATTTAAAACATCCCGGATATATATCTTATCTGACCTTATAATACCATCCTCAGAACGGTATACCTCTATAATGTCATGGAGAAAACCCTGTGCCTTGTTGGCATTTCTTAAAATCATATCAAGGGTCTTTTTTTGACGTTCTGTTAACTGACCGTATCTGTCTTGCTTTTTAATGAGATTGTTTATGGTCGTTGTTATAATGGATAATGGCCCTGTCAGGTCATGTATAAGTAAGTCAACAAGAGATTTTTTCTTATTCAAAATACACCCTCTTTAATATCTAATAGGCATGCAAAGCCTGAACTACCTTGATACCCATCCTTATTTGGCAGGAGGGGTGTGCCACACATACAGGCTATAGACATTTTTAACATATAAAATCCAAAAAGATCTCATAATGATGCACCGTAGTTAGACCTTTGTATCTCTATCTGCTATCTAAATCCATACCCTTTAATACTGAGTAAAAATCCTTTAAAAAAACATCAGAGATCCTGGCAAGGGATGTGCTCATTCCCATGGCAAGGGATTCAGGGCTATGGTCCTTTAGAGGCTCTTTTGCCCTGTATCTCTTCTGGAGTTTTATCTTTTTTGTAATCTCTGTCTCTTTATTATCCAATACTGTAAGGTTAAGGGATAAAACAGCAAAAGGCCTTCCGTCTTCCATAACCTCTAAAAACTCCTCAACCCCCCCTTCTAAAGAAAATCTCGTATGCTCTGGATTCCTGTATGACATCACAACAGTTATGATGTTGGAACCCCTCATATCCCTGAGCAGGCAGTCTCCTACAAGGTCTCCTGGGTTCACCCTCCATCTGCTGTAATTATATGCGTCTATCCTAAAGGGGTTTGTCCTATAATTCATCCTTGTATTATTGTAGACCTGGGCTACAGAAAAACGTTCAAACTTCACAGATGTATCTATTGCCTTTCCAAGATCTACCTTAGGGGGGTCATAATCAAGGATATACTGCTCCACATAATAAGGCGCCTTGCCTGTGGGTAAACAACCGGTCAGGGATATGAAAAACAGGATAGCTGCCAGGATATTCAGTTTATTTTTCCTTTCTTTTAGCATGCATCCACCTTATTCATATATATATATAACTAATTTACTACATCTTTTGGGGGAGGTTCACTAAAAATTATATCAGAGGGATTATCTTTTAGTCTCTCTGTGAGTTCCTCAAGGGCCTCTGATGCCCTCCTTATATTTTCAATGGTTCGTTGTGTCTCTATGGTAATGGTATTGGATCTCTTTTTTATATCGTCTAAGAATCTATTGGTTTTCTCCGCTGCCTCGGCAATATTTAGTGAATCCACCTCCTTGGCCATCTTATTGAGGATAGTGCTGGTATTTTTTAGTGTATTTTTGGCCTCTGTAACTATCTCTTTGATAGAATCATCCCCTGTGATGTTTTTAAGCTTTTCAGATATCTTGGCCAGACTCTCTGAGGTTGCATCAAGATTGATCATTATATTTTTCATCTGCTGGTTGTTTACTAATAGTTCAACCGCCTTGATCGTAGATTTTACCTGCCTTGATATGCCGTCAAAATCAATCTTTTTTATGTTCTCGCTTATTTCATTGATATTCGTCATAATCCTCTGTATATCAGAGGGGACAGAAGGTATAACAGGGTAGTCAGGCTCGAATGTAAGCCTTGGTGTCCTTTTGTGGTCTTCAGGTTTTGCATTATCGAGGTCAATAAATACCATACCTGTGAGGCCTGCTGGTTCAAGCCTGGCAATATTCTTTTCGGTCAGGTTGCCTTCAAAATCAATCTTCATCACCACTTCGATAAGCCTGCTATCAGGGGCAACATCTATGGACTTGACCCAGCCCACCTCTACCCCTCTGTATTTAACCTTAGAATCTACCTGGAGACCCTGTACGCTCTCATCGAAGTATGTCACATAGGTGGTCCCCTTTTTAAAATATTTGGATGCACCTATCCATACTATAGCGCTTGTGCCCAATAATGTCCCTATAATGACGAATAGGCCCACAAGAAAGGGTGTCTTCTTTTTGATCATCACGCCCCCTCTATAAGGTGTTCTGCAATGTGTCTATTAAAGAAGTTCCTGACCCTGGGGTCAGTTGACTCCCTCCTCAGTCTCATGGGGTCTCCCTCAGCTATTATACCTTTTTCTCCCCTGTCGAGCATTATTACCCTCTGGGCAATATTGAATATGGATTCCAGTTCATGGGTTACTATAACCATAGTAGTTCCAATACCATTATTTATATTTTTTATCAACAAATCAAGTTCTGCTGCTGTGACCGGGTCAAGACCAGCAGAAGGCTCATCAAAGAAAAGTATGGTTGGGTCAAGGGCCATTGCCCTTGCAATACCTGCCCTTTTTTTCATCCCCCCTGATAACTCAGAGGGGAAGTGGTTTTCATATCCTGATAGCCCCACCATGGCAAGTTTCATCCTCACCATAAGCCTTATTGCCCTATCGGACAGATCTGTATATTCTTTAAGGGGCAGGGCAATATTCTCAAAGACGGTCATGGAGCCCAGGAGGGCTGAAGACTGGAATAGCATCCCCATATCCCTCCTCACCTGTCTCAACTTATTATCGTCTGCCGCTGTCATGTCAATACCGTTTATTATAACCCTCCCCCCGGCAGGCTCATAAAGGCCTATTATATGCTTTAAAAGGGTAGATTTGCCGCAGCCACTGCCGCCTAATATAACAAAGACCTCTCCCCTGTATACCTCTAAACTCACATTGTCCAGTATAAGGTCATCACCAAAACGGACAGTAAGACCTTCTACTACTATAACAGCATCTTTATTGCTCAATATCCCTTACCCATAACAGTCTATAAACTCTATAAGCTTCTTTACTTTAAATAACTCAACACAATGGCAAACATAGAATCAACAACTATTATTATAAACAGGGAGGAGACCACTGCCGATGTGGTAGCGCTGCCGACCTCCTCAGCGCTGTTTTTCACCTCAAAACCCCTTTGACAGCCTATACCTGCTATAAGGACTGCAAAGACAACAGCCTTTATCAAACTGGTAACAATATCAAATATCTTCATTGCCTTCATTGTCTGCTGTATATAGGTATGGATAGTAAGGTCAAGACCTAAGACCCCTACCACAAGACCCCCGAAGATAGCAAAGAGGTCGGAAAAGATAGTGAGAAAGGGGACAACCACCATTGCCGCAAATACCTTTGGTATTGCAAGAAATTTTACAGGGTCAAATCCCATGGTGATAAGGGCATCCACCTCTTCATTTACCTTCATAGTCCCAATCTCTGCTGCAAAGGCAGAGCCAGACCTGCCTGCAACAATTATGGCCGTCATAATAGGCCCCAGCTCCTTTATCATGGCAATGCTTACAAGGGAGGGGACAAACATGTTTGCCCCAAACTGTTTAAGCTGTAGCGATGACATAAAGGCCATAATAAGCCCCAGCAAGAAACTTATCAACCCCACAATAGGTAGACCATCTACCCCGGTCTTCTTCATGCATGTTATAACATCCCCCCACCTTATTGTATTTAGGTGAAAAACAGATGAAAATAACTTGATTATGATAGTCCCTGTGAAAGATACTACATTCTTTATATCGTTTAAAAAATCTATAGCACCATAGCCTATCTGTTCCACAATGCCCTGACCCCTCTTCTCTGTTAGTATGGTCTCTTCCTTTAAAGACTGCCTATCTATGAGGTCAAGGATGCCCTTTTCCTTAAAAGACATATTCAATAGATTTACAGGGATTGATTCATTGGCTGCCCTGTGCTCTAATTCCAGTAAGAATAAGGCACCTGCACTGTCCATATAGGTTACGTCCTTTAAATCAACAATAATCTCAGCAGGTCTTTTTTCCCTGAATAATTCCTCTATCAAAGAGAGCATCTTATCTAAATATTCAATGGATAATCTCCCTGACAGGTAAAGGGTTTGTTTTTCACCGGGACTGCCGTCTAAAGAAAATGACAGTTTGTCAGAGGTCATATGCTATCTATAACATAAACCCATATGAAATAGGAATACATATTAAAGACCATTGCAATACCGTGCTTTTCCCCACTGAATCAGGCCACAAAAAAAGGGTCTCACTGGTGCCACAAAGGGTAATCACTTTGATATACCATATTTATTCATCTTATACCGTAGCACCCTCTCGCTCATACCAAGGGATGCCGCTGCCTTGGTCTGAACCCAATTGTTTTTTTTGAGGGCCTCTATTATCATATCCCTCTCTATTGAACCCACTACATCCTTTATTGAACCATCTTTAGCAAGGCCTGGCTTTACCTGCGATATAGAGAGGTCTTCTGTGGTGATATACTCACCCCTTGCAAGGACAACGGCCCTCTCCATAATATTCTCCAGCTCCCTGACATTTCCCGGGAAATCATATTTTATCATTATATCCCTCGCCTCTTTTGAAATGCCCTTTATGCCTTTTTTATGCCTGTCATTGTATTTTTTCAGGAAGAAATCAATAAGGATGGGTATATCGTTTTTTCTCTCCTTTAAAGACGGTAGTTCTATCTTCACCACATTCAGCCTGTAATAAAGGTCTTCCCTGAAGTTACCGTATTTGACCTCTTCCTCCAGGTTTCTATTTGTGGCAGCTATAATCCTCACATCGATCTTGATGGGGTGCAACCCACCAAGCCTCTCTATCTCCCTCTCCTGTATAACCCTGAGGAGCTTTGACTGTAAGATAAGGGGCATATCACCTATCTCGTCAAGGAATATGGTCCCTTTGTCTGCAAGCTCAAATTTACCCATTTTTCTCTGCACAGCACCTGTGAATGCACCCTTTTCATAGCCAAAAAGCTCGCTCTCCAAGAGATTTTCCGGTATGGCAGAGCAGTTGACCTTTACAAGGGGCTGGTCTTTTCTTGAGCTCAGGGCATGTATGAGATTAGCCACAACCTCTTTGCCTGTCCCGCTCTCCCCTGTTATAAGACAGGTAGAGTCGGTCCTGGCTACCCTGACTATTAGGCTTGCAACCTCCTGCATCTTTTCACTGGAATATACAAACTCCTCTGTTTTAAACCTCTCCTTCAGTGTCTCTTTTAGAACCATATTCTCCCGGATGAGATAGAGCCTGTCCTCGATCTTTTTTATCTTGAACAACAGGTCATCCAGATCCACTGGTTTGGTGAGGTATTCAGATGCCCCTGCCTTCAATGCGCTTACAGCATTCTCTATACTCCCGAAGGCTGTAATCATAATAATCTCTACCTCTGGATTTATCTCCTTGAAATATCTTATAAGGGACAGGCCATCTGTATCCGGTAGTTTGAAATCAAGAAGAACAATATCTATTGCCTTGTCGCGAAAGACCTCTCTGGCAGTGGCACCACTTTCAGCACTGAAAACCTGAAAACCCTCTTTTGCGAGAAACTCGCTCAACAGCGTCCTCTGTATATGTTCATCTTCTACCACGAGTATATCTGCCTTATTCATAATACAATCCCTCAGACCTCTCCTACATTTTTAAAATCCCTGGCCGGTAGTTGACCTTTATCTCTCTCTAAGGGCAGTGTGATAGTAAATGTCGTACCTATACCCTCAGAACTTTCAACCCTTATAGAGCCACCATGGTCTTTTATTATCATGTATGATATGGCAAGGCCAACACCAATCCCCTTTTCCTTTGTTGTGTAATAATAGTCAAAAATCTTATCCATGTCTTCTTTTTTTATACCTATACCTGTATCCCTGATTATAATCGCTATCTCCCTGTCTCTTATGGATGTCTCAACCACTATTCTCCCCTTATTTTCAATAGCCTGTATGCTGTTTAATATAACATTGTGAAGTGCCTGTTTTAACCTCTCCTTCTGACATTCTATGGTTGTAGATTCATTCGCCTTATAGTGTATATCTATATTCTTTGTAGATGCCTCTTCCTTCAGCAATATGATTACCTCTTCTATAACCTGGGAGAGACTCTCCTTAGTAAATGGAGCCTGGGTGCCGGTAGAGGCGAGGAAGTCCTCCACGATCCTGTTTACCCTTATAATCTCGGACTTCAGGATGTCTATAAATCTGTTGTATTCCTCCTTTTTTTCATCAGGAGGCATATACTCCCTTTTGAGCCTCTGGATAGATAGACTCATTGCATTCAAAGGGTTTCTTATCTCATGGGCCATGCCAGAGGCAAGGTTTCCAAGGGATATGAGTCTCTCATTAAGGGCCATCTCCTTTTTAACCTCCTCCATATGTCTTTCGTATCTCCTCATGAATACAAAAACTATAGATGTGCTTATTGCCCCGGCAACAACGAGGGATAAAAGAATAAACAAAAAACTTATAGCGATCTTCTTTAAAACACTGTCAGTTGTCTCTCTGGATATATAGATATCCATCCTGTAATCCTTTAGAAAACGCGAATCAATCTTGTTGGATATTAAAGATGAGCCCTTTGTCTTTCCATTTATCTCTATATATATCCTGTTCTGGTCATCATATAATGATATGCCTTTTATATTAAACCTCTCCACCTCTTTTTCTATAATATCCTTTATGATATATCTCTTTCTCAGGGCATTAAATTCATTACTGTCAATGCTCAAGAAAATAAATCTATTATCTACCCTAAAGCCTATGTGCAGAGGTCTCGTCTTTTCCGCAGACATCCTCACAAGCGTATCCTGCTTGTTTTTCAAAAGACTATCCATATCTGACCTACTTATCTTTACCGAGCCTTTTTCTGCTATCTTTCTTCCATCTCTATCTAAAACAATAAAATTAGGGAGTGGGATATCCATCATGTCAGTGGTCTCTATATCTTTAAAAATATAGTAAAAATCAGCGATAATAGCCTCGTCATAGGCAAGAATATCAATAAAATCACTGGGGATTACAGCAGGTGATGTCTCAACTATATTTAGATACTCAAGGGTCTGGTTTATCTCGCGCTTGAGGTGATTAAATACTATCTCCCCCTCATTCCTTATCAGCCTCTCCATGTTGTCCTTGATCACCCTGTATTGAAAAAAACCTGTTATGACGACGAGGAAGAAGAATATACCGAATAATAACGGGAGAAAAAGCAGTGTCTTTTTATCTACCCCATTCATAGCTATATCATGATTATACAAATTTTTATTTTTTTAAAAAACATTCTTTTGAAAGAGATGCCCCGTCAAATCTATCCTTTGACTTGACGGGGTAATAGGGGGGAGGGGTGAAGAAGTATTTGGAGAAAGGCAGGGGTTTTCTCCCTGCCT
>JAKPCK010000102.1 GCA_029553295.1 Deltaproteobacteria bacterium
GCAATGAGTGAGATATAGGCAAGTTTTACAAAAAAATATTTCTTCTGGAGAAATATGCCAAGGGTATATATCTCTTTTATGGCAAGTTCATATGTCCTGGAATGGTCGTTTAGGGCATCCTCAATTTTTTTTGAAAAATCCTCGTACGTAATATGTTGAAAGTCCCCGAAAAACAATAGGTTAAAATTTGGATTTTTTGTATTGTTCCTTTTCTCATCTTTTAATGTAAGAGGCACTTTGGGCATTACTGCATAGGCTGCCAGTACAATAGTCAGGATACAGAATGCAATGAGTGTAAAGGCCACATATTTGAGACCTGTCTCTGTTGTATAACGAACTGAAAAGGTTATAACCAGAGATGCCATGGTCAGCAGTATGTTTGCCTTTAAATCTGCCATAGAACTCAGTTGTATGTGATGATTTCTCGTCATGGAGAGAAGATGGTCTATATGTGAGCCGGGCTGTTCAATCTTCATGTATCTATTCCCCTGTCCTGGTTGATTATTCAAAAAAATTCTTATAAAATCAAGAAAAAATTATCTTCTGTTAAGAAACAGCATTGAACCCCGTAACTGTCCCATAAATCCTGCTGATAAATTACCATTGACAATACAAAACCTGTCATATATATTTCAAAAAATCGGAAAATTGAGGGGTATTGCAATTTGTACAAAGAAAAAGACATAAAGATTCCAAAAAACCACCAGTATTCCATCTGGTTTGTCATTATTGTCTCTGTTTTTATAACATGTATTATCACATCCAACATCATATCTGTAAAACTGATACATATATTTGGCATCATACTCCCTGCAGGGGTTATAATATTCCCTGTAAGCTATATTATAGGCGATATACTCACAGAGATATATGGTTATTCACGCTCGAGGCGGGTCATATGGCTCGGTTTTTTGTGTAACCTTATACTCACATTATTCATATGGCTTTCAGGACTAATAAAACCTGCCCAATTCTGGGATGGGCAGGCTGCATATGAAAGGATACTGGGATTCACACCCCGACTCCTTTTAGCCTCCTTTATTGCCTATCTCGTTGGCGAATTTGCAAATGCCTATGTACTGGCAAAGATGAAGGTCGCAACAAAAGGCAAGTGGCTGTGGAGCCGAACCATAGGCTCGACCCTTGTGGGAGAGGGCTTTGATTCCTTTGTCTTCATTACCCTCGCTTTTGTAGGCACAATACCCCTGGCAGTACTCCTTTCAATGGCTGTCTCCCAGTGGCTATTCAAGACAGCCTATGAGGTCTGTGTCACGCCTCTAACCTATCTCGTTGTGAGGTTTTTGAAACAGAAAGAGGGTATGGATGTGTATGACTACGACACATCATTCAACCCGCTCAGGCTTTCTGATTAGATTTTAATCCTGGCCTCTATTTTAATAGCCCTACATGGGAGGGCCAACCTGAAAATCAACCTCATCGAGTGCCACATTATCCCTATCCACTATCTTCAATCTATGGTGGCCCTCTTTCGGGGACCACTTAAGCATCCTGCCCTCCCCGATTACATCATCGTTGAGGACCCATTTTATATCCCCTGGACCGCCTGAATATTCAAAGAAAATCTTCTGGTACTGGGTAGGGATATCCGGGTCTAAGGCTATGGTCATGTTCCTTGAAGGGTAAGTAATCCTTGGATTTATTACATTAGCCCTATCTATTTGTCCTACAGCACTGGGCTCTGTCCCCTTTATGAAATACTCATGTTTTCCACCATACCTGTTACCTGTGAAAACATGAGATACTGTTATGCCCTCAGGCTGTGGCCTGGGTCTTGATGGGGTATCCCTGTGGAGATACCTTACTATCTCATGCCAAACAGGTGCTGCACCAGCAATACCACTTACATTCCACATGGATTCACCGGAGAAATTGCCAACCCATACACCTACGGTATATCTCTCTGTAAAACCTATACACCAGTTATCCCTCATATC
>JAKPCK010000120.1 GCA_029553295.1 Deltaproteobacteria bacterium
ATGCCACACAGGTCACTGGAGCTGTTTCTACAGGACATGGCAGGATGGCTGGACTATTACAGGCAGGAAGGTCTTCGATGCCGGTGAGGTCTATAATAACCCTAAAAAATGAACAAAGGACTTCTGTTTTTTGTAACCTGCGGTTTCATCGGTTATCTACCTTTTATGCCAGGGACATATGCCTCTGCACTGGGCTGTATAATCCTGTATATATTTCCTGTTGATTCCATTATGTCCTACATCCTTGTTATTATATGCCTTGTTGCCCTCTCTATTATATGCCTTAACAGGATGAGACTGGTCAGCAGTGACCCGCCATATGTGGTCATAGATGAGATGGCAGGCATGCTTGTAACTATGGTAGGACACAGGGCTACAATGATTAACCTCATAGCAGGCTTTATCCTGTTCAGGTTTTTTGATATAGTAAAACCGTATCCCATAAGATACGTGGAGAGGTATAAAAAAGGCTATGGCATCATGGCAGATGACATATTGGCAGGGGTCTTTGCCAACATCTGCCTATATATATTTCTATTTTTAAAGGGCTTGCTTTCATGAAACAGGAAGAGATTTTGGGCAGGGTACTCACTGAGAGGTCATTAAAGATAGCTGTTGCAGAGTCATGCACAGGCGGCCTGATAGCCAACAGGATTACAGATATAGACGGTGCATCCAACTATTTTGATGCAGGTCTCGTTACATACAGCAATGAGGCCAAAACAAGGTTTTTGGGCGTACCGGAGGATATTATAAGGGAAAAGGGTGCTGTAAGCAGTGAGGTGGCAATGCTTATGGCTGAGGGCGTAAGGGCTAAAACCGGCGTAGATATAGGTGTATCCTCTACAGGCATAGCAGGACCCACAGGGGGGACAAAGGAGAAACCCGTTGGAACAGTGTTTATAGCCATATCAAGCAAAGAGGGGACATTTGTAAGGAGATTGTCCCTTAAGGGCACAAGGATGGAGATTAAAAAACAGACCTCTGATGAGGTTCTAAAATTTATAGAAGATTACATAGAAGGCCGACTAAGATGAGGGCATTTATTGCATTTGAAATCCCGGGCTTTGTTAAGACATATCTGTCCAGGACCATAGTCGCCATGTCATCGAAGACAGACAATGTAAAGTGGGTGAGGGATGAAGGCCTCCATATTACCATAAAATTCCTGGGAGAGATAGATGAGGCCTTGGGAGGAAAGATAAGGGATGAACTCCTATACTTAGGTACAAGATATAAACCCTTTACCATGGGCCTCGATAGGATAGATGCCTTCCCGGACAGAAAAAGGGCAAGGGTTATTGTGGTGAGGTTAAAAAATGAGGTTGACATTATCTCCAATATATTTAAAGATATAGAGGATAATCTAAAAAAATTCGGGTTTGAGAGTGAAAAAAGGGCATTTACACCCCATATCACCCTTGGCAGGAGAAAAGCCCCTTTGCCATTATTGGAAAAGGCAATAATAAAACTGGATGAGATGGACTTTACAATAGATTCTGTAGTAATGTTCAAGAGCACGCTGACAGCCAAGGGTGCTATATACGACCCGATATGGAAAATAATTCTTGGAGGAATAGACCAATGAAGGATGAAGGCAATAAGACAAAGGCAATAGATATGGCGGTAAGCCAGATAGAGAGGCTCTTTGGCAAGGGCTCTATAATGAAGCTCGGAGAAAAGCCCATAGAAGAGGTCCCTGTTGTATCCACCGGCTCCCTGGCCCTTGATATTGCCCTCGGTATAGGAGGGCTCCCAAGGGGGAGGGTTGTGGAGATATACGGACCAGAGGCATCGGGAAAGACAACCCTTGCCCTCCATGTGGTTAGCGAGATACAGAAAAAAGGCGGGACTGCATCATTTATAGATGCAGAGCATGCCCTGGATGTGAACTATGCAAAAAACATAGGCGTAAGGACAGATGACCTTCTTATATCCCAGCCTGATACAGGTGAACAGGCCCTTGAGATTGCCGAGATACTTGTGAGGAGCGGTGCTGTGGACATAATCGTTATAGACTCTGTAGCAGCCCTTGTACCCAGGGCAGAGATAGAGGGTGATATGGGTGATGCCCACATGGGGCTCCAGGCAAGGCTTATGTCTCAGGCACTGAGAAAACTCACAGCAACAATCAGCAAATCTATGACAACGGTCATATTCATAAATCAGATAAGACAAAAGATAGGCATACAGTTCGGAAACCCAGAGACAACCACAGGAGGCAATGCCCTCAAGTTCTATTCCTCTGTGAGGCTGGACATAAGGAGGGTCTCTTCCATTAAAGACGGACAGGATATTGTAGGCAGCCGCACAAGGGTAAAGGTGGTAAAAAACAAGCTCGCCCCTCCTTTTAAAGAGGTGGAGTTCGACATAATATTCGGCGAAGGGATTTCAAAGGAGGGTGATATACTGGATCTGGGTGTAGAGACTGGATTCATAGAAAAGACAGGGACATGGTTCTCCTATGGTGATATCCGTCTTGGTCAGGGCAGGGAGAATGCCAAGGATTTCCTGAAAAAGAACCAGGAGATGGTCAAAGAGATAGAGACTAAGATTATAAATCATTTTCTTGCAAAGAAAGGTGAATCGTGACATCAAAGGACATAAGAAAACTATTTCTTGATTATTTTGCCGGCAACGGCCATACAGTTGTATCGAGCTCTTCACTGGTGCCTGATAAGGACCCTACCCTTCTTTTTGTAAACGCAGGTATGGTGCAGTTTAAAAATGTATTCCTGGGTATAGAAAAGAGGGATTATGTAAGGGCAACATCATGTCAGAAGTGTGTAAGGGCAGGTGGAAAACACAATGACCTTGATAATGTGGGAAAGACCTTAAGGCATCATACATTTTTTGAGATGCTCGGTAATTTCTCCTTTGGGGATTACTTTAAAAAAGATGCCATTGCCTATGCCTGGGGTTTTTTAAGGGGTGTTCTGGGACTCGATGAGAACAGGCTCTGGATTACAGTATACAAGGATGATGAGGATGCTGCATCCATCTGGAAGGATATAGGCGTAAGGGAGGATAGGATTGTAAGGCTTGGGGAAAAGGACAATTTCTGGTCTATGGGTGATGAAGGGCCATGCGGTCCATGCTCTGAGATTATATATGACCTGGGAGAGGGTGTTGGCTGCAGAAGACCCACATGTATGGTTGGGTGTGACTGTGACCGCTTCCTCGAGATATGGAACCTTGTGTTCATGGAGTTCGAGCGTCAAAAAGATGGGGAGATGAAGAGGCTACCCAGGCCATCTATAGATACAGGCATGGGGCTCGAGAGGATAACATCTGTCCTCCAGAGAAGGCTCGGTAACTATGAAACAGATTTATTCATGCCCATATTAAAAAACATAGAGGATATATCTGGATGTGCATACGGCCAGGGAGAGGCCACAGACATTGCCATGAGGGTGATAGCTGACCATGTCAGGGGCGCCACATTTATAATAAACGATGGGGTTCTCCCTTCCAAGGAAGGGAGGGGTTATGTCCTAAGGAGGATTATCAGGAGGGCACTGAGATACGGCAAAAAGATAGGTATAGAAAAGGAATTTCTATACAGGCTCTCTGGGGCAGTAGTTGATATAATGGAGGAGACCTATCCTGAGATCAAACAGAACCACCCATATATTGTCCGTGTCCTAAAGGGCGAGGAAGAGAGGTTTATAGAGACCCTAAATGTGGGCATGAGACTATACGAGGAGATATCAGAGGAGGTAAAGACAAAAGGCCTATCTGTCATACCTGGGGAACTCATCTACAAACTATATGATACCTATGGATTTCCGCTGGATATAACAAGGGAGATGGCAGAGGATGACGGCCTCACCATAGACATAGATGGGTTTGAAGAAGAGCTTAAGGCCCAGAAGATAAGGTCAAGGACTGCATCAAAGATTAAAGGGGATGAGCTGGAACTCAGTCACATAGAGGCACTAAAGGCTGATTTAAAAAATATCTTTGTAGGTTATGAGGATACACAGACAGATGCAGAGGTCATAAGTATCATATGCGGTGACAGAGGTGTGGAAGAGATTGAAACTGGACAGGAGGGCGAGATATTCTTTGATACAACACCCTTTTATGCAGAAAGCGGCGGGCAGATAGATGACACTGGTTTTATCGAATCACCATCCGGTAAGGCAGATGTTATAGGGGTTAAGAAGATAAGGTCTGACCTCTTTTCCCACAGGATAAGGGTGAAAGAGGGCTCTATAAAAAAGGGGGAGAGGGCACACCTTTATATAGATGTAGAGAAAAGGCGAGGCACATCAAGGAACCACACTGCTACACACCTGCTCCATTATGCACTGAGAAGGGTCCTGGGAGACCATGTCAAACAGGCAGGCTCCCTTGTGGAGGCAGATAGATTCAGATTTGATTTTACCCATTTCCAGGCCATGGATGAAACAGAGATAGCAATGGTCGAGGACATGGTAAACGAAAAGATACTCGAGTGTATCCATGTGAAAATCGAGGAGAAGGCCAGGGAAGATGCCATAAGGGAAGGGGCAACAGCCCTATTTGAGGAGAAATACGGAGAAAAGGTAAGGGTGGTAAGGATAGGGGACTTTAGCGCAGAGCTCTGCGGAGGGACACATGTAAAAAACACAGGGGAGATAGGTTGCCTGTACATAATCAACGAGAGCTCACTGGCATCCGGGGTAAGGAGGATAGAGGCAGTAACCGGTAAAGGCGCTGTCCTGTACAAGAGGAGGCTTGAGGGTATCCTAAAGGCAATATCAAGACATACAAATACAGAGATGGGCAGGCTTGAGGATAGGGTCTTAAGTCTTGTAGATGACCTGAAAGAAAGAGAAAAGGTCATAGAGAGGCTAAAAGAGGAGATAATGACATTCAAGGTAGAGGAGGCCTTAAAGACAGCAAAGATAAAGGACGGTGCAAAGATAGTATCCATGTTTTTAGGGGATGCCAAGGCAGATGAACTGAGAAAGGTATCAGACATCATAAGGGGCAAGGAGAAGAACTCTGTTGTAGCTGTAGGCTCATCCACCGAGGATAAGGGTATTATTATCGTTGCCGTAAGCAAAAACCTGCAGAACCAATATAATGCAGGGAAGATTATAAAGGCACTCACAGAGCGGTTCAGTGGTAAAGGGGGTGGAGGTCCACAGATTGCCCAGGGTGGTGTCCCCGGGTCAAAGGTTATGGATGCCTTAAAAGAGATCCATAATGTGCTCTAAAAAAACATAAGGAGTCAGGTATGATTAGGTATCTGGATACCATAAGGAATGTAAGCCTCTTTAACATCCTCGAAGATGAAGATATAAAATTAATCTCCAGGATTGCCACAACCAAAACCATACCAAAGGGATTCGTGGTATTCCAGGAAGGGGAAAAGGGTGATGCCCTGTATATCATACTTAAGGGCAAGGTAAAGGTATCCCTCTATGACGATGAAGGCAGGGAATACATCCTCGATATTATAGGAAAAGACGGCTTTTTCGGTGAACTCTCTATCCTTGATGACCTGCCACGCTCGGCAAATATTGTGACTACAGAGGACTGTGAGTTTATCATATTGAAGAGGCATGATTTTATAAAGCTCCTTATGGAAAACCCTGCCATAACAGTAAATATCCTCAAGACCATGGCAGCGAGGCTAAGGGCGGCAGATGAGAGGATAAAAGGCCTTGCATTCTTCAGTGTCGAGGGCAGGATACTTAAATACCTCATAGAAGTTGGGGAGGAGACAGGTATCAAGATAAAAAACCACATAATCATAGAAAATGGGCCAACTCAGTTAGAGATAGCCAGTTCTTGCGGTTGTTCCAGGGAGACTGTATCAAGGATGCTCAAGAGCCTGGTCAACAAAGGGATAATTACTGTGAGAAAGAGGCAATATACCCTCTATACAGGACACCTATCATTCTGACTGACTAAGTTTTTGCAGTAAAAAAATAAGATACAATTGTGGGGCCTTCTATTTCTTCTATTATCTGAGGGCTTTATAATGGGTCTCAAATTTATACAGGTATTGTGTTGGCACGTAGAAAAAGTCGTTTCAGTCTGCTGAAATTCTCTATAACCATCATATTTCTTTTCGTAATAGGCTGGATAGGGTATTACCTTGTATTCCCCGATGTGTCAAGCCTCAAGAAGAAAAACCCGAAAAAGACATCCTTTATGGAATACAGAGAGAATCAGTGGAAAAACCAGGGGAAGCGGATAAAGATAGACATAAGATGGGTCCCCATATCAGCCATATCACCTTACCTTGTAAAGGCAGTCATCATAGCAGAGGATGACAAGTTCTGGTCACATAAGGGTTTTGACTTCGATGCAATACAGAAGGCCATTGAAAAGGATATAAAAGAGGGGAAACCGAGATTCGGGGGTAGCACGATTAGCCAGCAGGTTGTAAAAAACCTCTATCTTACACCATCAAAGAGTCCTGTGAGGAAGATAAAAGAGGCAATAATAACATGGAGGCTGGAAAAGAACCTTTCAAAAAAGAGGATACTGGAGCTCTATCTAAATGTGGCAGAATGGGGTGTTGGCATATTCGGTGCAGAGGCAGCATCCATGCGTTATTTTAATAAACCATCAAGGGACCTTGACCCGCTTGAGGCAGCAAGGCTTGCTGCAATACTACCCAACCCCATAAAATACCGTGTAGACGGCAGCTCAAGATATGTGGAGAGGAGGGCACAGATTATATACGATATAATGGTCAAAAGGGGTATAGTTGTCCCTGAATATGAGGATGTGATAAAAGATAAAGATGAGGGGAGTATTCCATCCCCCTGATCTCTATTCAGTTATCATCTCATCGCTGAGTTCATTGACATCATCTTTTGATACAGGATAGTACCTTGCAAGGACTTCACCTATCTCAAAAATAGCCTCACACAGGGCATCACATGCCCTTTTTTCTTTTATTCCCCTGGAGACCATATTTGCGAACCTGTTGAGGGTATATTGTTCCATGTTCCTGTGGATGCCCTTATCTGCAATAACCCATACCTTTCTCTCCAGGAGTGATATAAAAAACAGGACACCTGTATTATCCCTTGTCTTGTAAAGACCCTTTTCATAGAATCCCCTGATAGCCCGTTCCATCACCTCTTTTTCCATCCTTTTTTTTCCTATAAAGGCCATTTTCATCCTGGGGAATCTTTTAAACACCTCCCTGCACGGGAAAAACAATATGAATGTTATGGGTATGTATAACCAGAGGGATGAATGGAAGGCAAAGACAGTTATGATGAGGGATACAAGCCCGGCAAGAAGGACGCCGCCCATCACCTCTGCGTCTCTATAATCACTGCTTGCATCTACTATCATGGTTGCAATCTCTCCAGCAGTCCTGGCCTCAGCAGAAGCTATTGCCTTTTTAATCCTCTCCTTTTCTTCTTTTTTAAAGAATCTCTCTGCTTTTTTGTGTTTCATCACCAGTCTCCTGATGCACCTCCACCGCCAAAATCTCCACCTCCACCACTGAAACCGCCGCTGTCAAACCCCCCACCTCCGCCTGTCCCCCAGGACCCCCATCCTGAAGATATCCCTCCACCTCTACCCCAACCTCCAAAAAACATAGGAAAAACAAGACCTATGACAAGGCCGAGTATGCCAAGGAGTATCAGGGTGATGATGGGCGGTGAAAATATAAAAAAAGCCAGAAGAGGGAGCCCTATTGCCCCTAAAACCCCTGAGATAATCTTTGAAAACCGTCCTAAAAAAACAAGGATTACCCCTGCAAAAAAGATAAATGTCCAGATAGGGGATGCCTCTTTCTTTTTTACCTGGGGGACTTTTGTGTCTGCAGTGAATTCGCCTCTTGTGGCATCTATTATAGCATGGACACCGGCTATAAAGCCTCCGTCAAAATCCCCCCTTTTAAACCTGGGCTTTATTGCCATGTCTATTATACGACCTGCAGTCAAGTCAGTTAGCCTGCCTTCAAGCCCTCTACCTACCTCTATCCTCAATCTCCTTTCATCCTTTGCAACGAGGAGGATGACGCCATTATCCTTGCCTTTATGCCCTATCTTCCATTTCTCTGCAACCTTTATAGAGTATTCCTCCAGGACCTCTCCTTTGAGGGAGGGTATTGTAAGGATCACAACCTGGGTTGAATCAGACTCATCAAAGGCCTTTAATTCCTTTTCAAGCCTTGCCCTAACCGATGGAGACATCATCCCTGCATAATCATTTACATAGCCCTTAAGGGGCGGCACATCAAGGGCGTAGGCGTTAAATGGGGAGATGAAAGGGTAAACAGTAAAGACAAAGAAGAGAAGTATCAAAGAAACAAATTCCTTAAAATGCTTTTTTTCTTGTTCTCCCTGCCCTATTTTTTTCATCCCAGTCTTTCTATCTCTCAGAACTTTACCTGCGGAGCCTTTTCAGCCCCTGGCTCTGCCTTAAAAGGCTCTTTTGGTGTCAGGTGCAGAAATAGCTTATTAGTTATATTATTGGGAAATATCCTTATGGATGTATTGAATTCCTGCACAGCCTTATTATATCTTGTCCTTGCAACATTTATCCTGTTTTCTGTCCCCTCGAGCTGATTCTGGAGGTCCCTGAAGTTCTGGCTTGCCTTTAAGTCCGGGTATCTCTCCACAACAACCATGAGTCTTGAAAGGGCACTGGTCATGGCAGACTGGGCAGCCTGAAACTGGGCAACGGCCTTTGGGTCACCTATCATATCCTTTGAGACCTGGATACTCCCTACCCTGGCACGGGCCTCTGTAACAGCCTGGAGCGTCTCCCTCTCATGTTTTGCATATGCCTTTACAGTCTCAACAAGGTTAGGGATAAGGTCATTTCTCCTCTGATAAGCGGCCTCCACATTAGCCCATGCCTCCTTTACCTTCTCTTCATTCTGTTGCATGGTGTTGTAACCGCATCCGTAGATGCCAAGTATGGCAATGAACAAGAAAACGATTATGAATCTCCTCATCATCAAACCTCCCTGTAGAATCTTAATGAAAGATAATAACATCTTTGCGGCTATAAATAAAGAACTCAATGTATTTATGGGTGATGGG
>JAKPCK010000123.1 GCA_029553295.1 Deltaproteobacteria bacterium
ATGAGGATTATACAAAGGCAGTGGTAAGTTATTTAGGGTTAATGTTGGGAAAATTAGAAGATTGGAACTCAGTTTTATCAATTTGGCGAGGAGATCAAGAAAGAAACGAACATGTATTTAATAGGCAAGCATTACCAATGGTTTGGGATTATGGTGAGAGGAATCCATTAGAGGGTAGTCTGATGACTACTAAAGGAATAGATGATATTCTCTCTCATCTCTCAAAAATTTCCAATCCCCAATTTTCCATTCCAGATCCTCCAGTTCCTGTTGTTATTCAAGGCTCTGCTACTGAGCTTCCTTATCCTAATGAATACTTTGATGCAGTTTTTACAGATCCCCCTTATTATGACAATATCAATTATGCTGAGCTTTCTGATTTCTTCTATGTCTGGCTTAAAAGAAGTATAGGAGATTTATATCCAGATCTTTTTATGACACCACTTGTTCCTAAAACAAAAGAGATTGTATCAAATCCAGTAAGGCAGGGTGGTGAGAAAAAAGCCAAGGAATTTTTTGAATCTATGCTCAAAAAATCCTTTCAGGAAATATATAGAGTGTTAAAGCCTAATGGTATTGCCACAATTGTTTATACCCATAAGTCCACATCTGGTTGGGAGACTCTTATTAACTCTCTTCTTGAGTCTGGACTTGTGGTTACTGCCTCTTGGCCTATTGATACAGAGATGAAGGCTCGGCTTCTTGCAAAAGGTAATGCTGCTCTTGCCTCATCTATATACTTTGTTTGCCGAAAGATGGAGAGGGTAGAGACAGGTTGGTTTAATGATGTAAAGGAAGAGATAAAGAAGTATGTATACCAGAAGCTGGAGAAGCTATGGGAGGAAGGGGTGAGTGGTGCTGATTATTTTGTTGCTGGTATAGGTTCTGCTATAGAGATATTTGGAAAGTACAAAAAGATTATGGACTATGAAGGAAATATAATAACTGCAGATAGACTCCTTGATTATGTAAGGGAAATTGTTACAGATTATGCAGTAAGACAAATTTTACATAATGGTATTGCAGGAGAACTTTCTCCTCTAACAAGATTCTATATTCTATGGAGATGGACCTATGGAGAGGCAATTGTGCCTTTTGATGATGCAAGGAAGCTTGC
>JAKPCK010000047.1 GCA_029553295.1 Deltaproteobacteria bacterium
TATGGACAATCCTTCTTCCATTACCATTTTCACTGCTTCCTCTTTAAACTCTTTTGTAAATACTGCCAATGGAGGCTTTTCCATGTCAATACCTCCATTGTTAGTATATTAGATTACAATGTTCGTGTCCACTAAAGGCAGTATAATACAAGGCTCTTCCTAATCTGGAGATTGCTTCAGTATCATTGGGCAAACAGGGCGAATGGAAGGTGGATTTGACCCTCAAAAAGATGGTTGTCGCCAGTATTGGTGTAAACGGCAGTGATGGTTCCATTCTTCCCGACTGGAAGGCCACTAAAGACGCAGCAATGTATTAAATAATATTAAGAAATCCTTTACCGGATGACCCGCGATATGTTGTGGGCTCCGGCAAGGAAATTGAACATCAACAAGCTCCCAATAGATTATTGAATGCCACATACAGTCCTAAACCATTGCAGATATTGTCGGATTGTGAAGTACAGGAAGCTGTTAATACTATCTCCTGCTGAAAAAATCACAATCAAAATATGCATCTTTCAACTAACACCTTTTTAATCCAATTTTTGTCTGGATTGGAGTGAAACAGTATATATATTATAAGCAGATGGGGTCTTGAATAATAAAGAAGCCTTTCAGCAATGCTTTTGGCAATTATTAGTTACTCCAATGTTTATTGAGGGGGGTTATCCCTTAAAAAAATGTTAGTTTTAAATGACGAAAAGGGGTCAAATGTATTTTACGATTAATATAAATTATCTTCTATCTACCATTATTAACCACGCATCTAGTATTTTGACATGTAATCATGTTATCATCGTCAATACTGAGAAGTTCTTTTAGTCGAGTAACTTTTTTTGTTTTAAATACAACCCAGACATCTTTATCTGATTTAAAGAGACGCACAAATTCATCTTCGTTTAAAAAAAATTTTTTTGCATCATTATACCTGGACCCCATTTCAAGCTCTCCAGTATAAGCGGCAAGGTATGTTCTTCCACAGGTGTAAAACGGAAGGGTTTCATCAAAAGAACCATAATTAACAATGATGGAATTGACTTTTTTCTCTGCTTTTATCTTTTGTGCCAATTCTTTTGTTGTATTTACTCTATCTATCACATGAGCATGAAACATAAGCCCGATAACAATTGAAAAAGAAAAAACCCAGAGTATAAAAAAAAGCGATTTAAAGTAAGGACGCATTTTTTTAAAAATTAAAGTTATAATTATAGAGAGAGAAATAAAGGATATACCCAAAGATAACCCTCTTATATCTTTATGTGTAAATGAAATATGTATTAATCCGTTTAAATACCTATCAAGAAGACCTAATCCATAAAAAAAACCTACCAGAGAAAAAATGGCAAAGCAAAGGAAATAGATTATGATTTCGCATTTTCGCACAGAATGTAGCCATTCTCTTTCAAAAAAATATCCCAGGATAATGGAAAGGGCAGGAAAAATGGGAAGTATATAAGGTGGGAGCTTTGATCCGGATATACTGAAGAAGGAAAAAACAACAAAAGACCATATGAAGAATAGTTTTAATTCCTTTACACGCCATAACCGAATCATAGCAAGAGGGAGAAATACGGACCATGGGAAAAGACCCCCAAAAACCACTGGAAAAAAATAATATATTGGTCCTGATCTGTGATGTTTTGTAGTAAGAAATCTCAAGATATGTTGATCAACAAAAAAGAAATTAAAAAACTCCTTCTCTTTTAATGAAATAGTTACAAACCAAGGCATTGCAATAAATATGTAAAGTAGAATTCCTTTTATCGATGTCATTTGTTTAAGGAAGAGAAAATTTTTTTCAGATAATAAAAACAGAAAAATAGTAATTCCTAAAAGAATTAATGCAACTGGCCCTTTTGTCAGTGTAGCCAGCGCAAGCGTTGTATAGAAAAGGTAAAGAAAGAGAGACTCCTTTTTTTTATAAAATCTAAAAAAACATGAGAGTGAAATAAAAAGTAAGACAGCAAAAAGCATGTCAATGGTAACAATGCGCCCCATTGCAAAAAATCCAAAGGATGACATGAGTATCATCGAAGTGATAAATGCGATTTTTTCGTTAAACCATCGCTCAACAAAAAGAAAAGTGATTACAACGCCTATAAGGGCAAAAAGGGCATTCGGTAACCTGAATGACCATTCATTTACACCGATTATCTTGTATGATAGTGCAACCATCCAGTAAAGAAGAGGAGGTTTCTCAAAATAACGGACATAATTCAGATGGGGAACAATATAATCACCTGTTTCTACCATTTCCCTGGGTATCTCTGCGTATCTACCTTCATCTGGCTCCTTCAATGAATATGAACCCAGATTAAGGAAGAAAAAGATGTATGAAATAGCAATTATTATCAGGAGGAAAATGATTTTTTTCTTGAGTAAATTTTGAAAAAACATTTACATTAGCCTTTCCTTTTTTAAGGCTTTAAAGGGGGGTAGAGATTTTTGCTGTATACGACCCTGGTTATTTCCAAAATGTAGGGCACCCATCTGTGAAAACCTTGTCCATAGCGATGCCGGGCTTTTTAAAATCATGATATTTGTGACATAGCATAAAAAAGCAGAGAATAATAATACAAGTAGTCCTCTATTATGAAGAAAATAACTAAGGTCAAACTTTTTCAGGGCAAAAAAAGAGACAGAATGGATTAAAATTATTATCAAAAACATAGATACAAATCTCAAAATACGTGCTATCTCCTTTCTGGTTATAAATTGAAAGGAAAAATTGGCAAATATGTTCCTCCTTGTAAAGATAATATGTTTAATACGTTTATCAGGAAAAATCTGGGGCACGCTTAATGCATAAATCTTAAAAGAGGACCCGTGAGTATCTTCAAGTATCTTTTCTTCCTTCTGCAATGTTGTCCCATATGCCCAGAAAAACAAAAAAGGATATAACAAAAGAAGATATGGATTACCACTTAAAAGACAGAAGCTTAAATCAATAAGATAATTTGCCAGGTAATATGGATGCCTGACCATTCCATAGATGCCCTTATTACATAGCACAGTATTTCTAATAAGGGTCCCTTTGGAAACAAAATGGATAAAAATACCAATAAGAAGCAGAAAAAGAGAAATAATAACAGAGATAGAATCAATTATATAAACAAACGATGATAAGAATGATAAAAATAATATGAGGTCACGCAAATTACTCCTTGTAAGTTTAAAACCATGATAACTGCATCGTTTATCGTTTAATGTTTCTTCGTTTTCCATCATCGTCTCCCTGATATTTCATATTTTTTTTATTATAGACTACAGATGGTTACCAAATGATGACCAAAACATTACCTTTTGGTAATATTTAAAGAAAGGGGGCTAAAGAAGATCTTTAAAACAGGGTTTTTGGCAGGATGATGGTAAATTCAGAACCACCCTCCGGCATGCTTTTTACAGTTATTCTGCCATTATGTGCAGAAACAAATGCGTGGGCAAGGCTTAAGCCTAAACCGCTGCCGGGTGTGGATCTACTTCTTTCACCACGGAAAAATCTATCAAATATATGTGGTAATTCATCTTCCGGTATGCCTATACCGGTATCTCGTAAAACTATCTGAACCTCATTGTCCTTGCCAGTAACGGAGATCATAATAGATCCACCTTGAGGGGTAAATTTTATTGCATTATCCAGGACGTTACTCAATACTCTCTGGATTTTCTGTTTATCTGCCTGGATGGATTTTGGTCCAGATATATGGAGGTTCACAGACAAGCTTTTATCTTCTATCAAAGGGTCAAAAAGATCTAAAAGGTCCCTTATTAAGAGCTCAATATCTACTTCTTCTAAACGAAGACTTGTAATTCCTGCCTCCGTTTCTGAAATAGCAAGCATTGTGTTAATTATGGACAGAAGTCGATCGCACTCTTCAATCACAGTGGATGCCATTTGCTGAAATTCTTTTGATGCCTCGCTACCCAATGTCAGTTCAGCAATACCCCTCATCCTTGTTATGGGACTTTTCAAATCATGGGCAATGTTATCATTTGTCTCCTTCATATCTTTTATCAGGCTTTCTATGCGTTCTACCATAGAATTAAAATTACTCGCCAGACGATCGATTTCATCATTCCGTGTACTTATAGGAACACGAGTCCCCAATGCCCCTCTGGCAATGGCAGTCGTTGCCTGCGAAATTATTTCAACTCCAGTCAACGCCCTTTTAGCCATTAACCACCCGATTAAGGTAGAAATTGAAAGGACGATTATAAGCATGGTGCCAAAATATTCACGGAAGTCTTCTCTGAGCCAGGAGAGTGCCTCTTTCGGGATGTTGTGGCTTCCACGTAGCACCAGCATATAAAAAGCCACGAAGGCAACAAATAAAGAAATCGTAAAGATTCCACTATACCAGACTGTCAGGCGGAACACTACTGTATGCCGGATATCAAGGAGTTTCTTTAATAATGTAACCGGCGCCATGGATTGTATGTATAAGTTTTGTTTCAAAGTCCCTATCAATCTTATTTCTTAATCTACTCATACGTGCTTCAACCACATTTGTCTGGGGGTCAAAATTGTAATCCCAAACATGTTCCATAATCATGGTTTTGGAGACAATCCTTCCCGCATTTCTCATAAGATATTCAAGAAGGGCAAATTCTTTTGGTTGCAAATCTATCTTACGTCCAGACCTCGTTACCTCTCTTGTAAGTAGGTCCATTGTAAGATCTCCAACGGTCAAACGGGTTGTCTCAGATGTGCCCTGTGCCCTCCGTAAGAGTGCCTGAATCCTTGCCAGCAACTCAGTAAATGCAAAGGGTTTGGTTAAGTAATCGTCACTACCCAATTCAAGACCCCTTACACGATCTTCTACAGAACGTTTAGCACTTAAGATTATTACCGGTATGTTGATTTTTTGTTTACGAATCTCGGCAATAAGTGATAGACCATCTCGCTTGGGCAGCATAATATCGATTATGGCTAAGTCGTATAAGACTGTCAACAAGAGATGAAGACCATCCTCACCATCTGATGCATAATCTGTGGCGTAGCCCGCCTCTTTTAAACCCTTTAAAATAAAAGAGGCTGTTACTTTATCATCTTCGACAAGGAGGATTCTCATTTATCTTTGCAAACTTAATAATCCTTAAAGATTACTACAATTCAGTCTTTCAGATATTTTTCGTTTTCAGCCTTAACCTTCTCTATGAAATCATCAATTTTTTCATTACCAATAATATTTATGAGATAAGGTCGCGCTTCCTTAAGCAATTCATCAAAAAATTTTCTCCTCATCGATGCCGGTTGCTTGGCCATATCCTCCCAGCTTGAAAAATTAAATTTTTTTATGGCAGCCCTGGCGCCGAATCGAAAGGCACCTTTAACCGATAGTTCGTTTACATTGGGGAAAAGCTGCTTTGCTAATTTTGCAAATTCAGTAAGCTTCTTTTCCTGTTTCTCGCTTCCCACTATTGTCATCTCTTCCTCCCTTTTTTACAGTAGTAAACCTTGCTTTTTTATATCAATTAGAGATTTTATGTCAAGGAAAAGCATATGATTTCCTTGCCGGTGTCCACTAAAATTTTGGGACATCCGGCAAGGATTGATAATATTAATACATTGCTGCGTCTTTAGTGGCCTTCCAATCAGGAAGAATAGAGCCGTCTCCCCCGTGGACGTTAATGCTGGCGACAACCATCTTCTTTAGGGTCAAGTCCACCTTCCATTCACCCTGCTTACCCAACGATACAGAGGCAATCTCAAGATTTGGGATGGCCTGCTGGACTATCTTTACTGCCTGCTCCTGTGAAGCCAGCACCTCGTTTACAAAGACTTCTTGACCTTTTGGCAGGATTTCACCGGTTGCTGGGTTTAGCCTCATCTTGGATACTATTTTTCCGTCAAGAACGAGGGCTACCTCCAATTTCTTTTCCCCTCTTTTGCCTGTCTTTATAAAACTCTTGCCTACTGTGAGATTTGGTAAAGCTGCTTTTACATTGGAGATGGCCTGCTCTGCCGTTATTGTTGGCTTGATATAGGAATGTTTCTGTTTTTTTTCCTTTGCCATAGCCAATGTGGCAACAAGACATATTGCTGAAAATACAAGGCCTGCCTTCAATAATACTGAGTTAATCCTTTTCATGTTTTGCTCCTCCTTACATTTTTTCTTGATTATATTGTAGGAAGATTACAGTAGCCTTTCTAAAACATTACATTTTTGAAAGGCTCTTACTATAAGAGGTGTTTACGTAATTTGAGGCAGATACACCATAAATGTAGTTCCAACTCCAACTTCACTTGACACCTCTATATGCCCTCGGTGAAGCTCGATAAAAACCTTGACAATGGACAAACCGAGCCCGAGCCCTGTTTGAGTTCGGCTCTCCTCAGTTCTATAAAATCTCTCCCATATCTTTGAAAGATCCTCCTTGCGTATACCTATTCCAGTATCCTTTATGGTAATTATTATCTGCCTATCTTGACTAAAAGCCTCTACATCCACCCGTCCACCAGAAGGGGTATACTTAACTGCATTGTCAAGCAGATTTCCCAGCACCTGCCTCATCCTGTCGGGATCGGCTGTTACATGGAGGTTACCTTTACAATTTAAACCGATGTTGATGTTTTTTTCTTCAGCAATGTAACTATAAAGTTCAACAACCTCTTCAATGAGTGCTGACAAATCCACTGACCTCATATTTAGATTCAAGGTTTTGGTTTTGGCCTCAGAAATATCCATTATGGTGTTGAGCATCCTGAGGATACGCTCGGATTCCTCAAGACAGTCAGATAAGGCCTCACGAAAGGCCTCAGGATTATTGTCTGATTGGAGGGCGCTTTCGGCTATACCTCTTAGCCTGGTCATAGGTGTCCTTAAGTCATGGGCAACAGTATCCAGGGATTCCTTCATCCCCCCTATGAGGTTCTCAATCCTCTCAAGCATGGTATTGAAAAGCATCACCAGCCCGTTTAGTTCATCATTTGTGCTACCTTCCGGTACCCTTTTATTTATCTCGCCAGTTTCTATAATAGATTGCACTGTGTTCGTGAGATTCCTAATGGGCCGAAGGTAATAAAATGTTACAAAATAGCCCAATATAACACCAACCAGGATTGCAGGGATTGTGACCCCGGCGAAGATTTTCCGAATGCGGGCAAGGGTCTCTTTTCTATGCCCGATGTCTTTACCTATCTACGTAGAAAAATAATTTTTTTATTGACACAGATTAAATTTTGTATTTAATTAAATACAATGGAACTTAATCAAGTGCAACAAAACATCAAAGCAACAGCTAATCTCAACACAATCAATTTTGGCTACAGGTATTTTTATGTTTATTTGCACCCCTGGTCTATGTGACCGGTATAAGGTCTACTAAAAGGCCATGGGTGCAAGACCCATGGCCTTTTTTATTTTGATTTTTCTGGAGGCACGCTATGAGAGATATAAAATTGGCGGCAATAAAAGAACAGAGCTCAAAGACTATAATCTATGTAGACGATGTGGCTATTGGAAGTAGATTCTGCGTGATTGCAGGTCCATGCTCTGTGGAAAATGAAAAGCAGACCATAGAGACAGCCATTGCAGTGAAAAATGCAGGGGCAGATATGATAAGAGGCGGCGCCTTTAAGCCCAGGACATCGCCCTATGCCTTTCAAGGTCTGGGGTTAAGGGGCTTAAAGATATTGAAAAAGGCAAAAGCCGAGACAGGCCTTCCCATTGTTACAGAGGTGATAGATACAAGGGATGTGCCTTGGGTAAGTGAGTATGCGGATGTGTTGCAGATAGGCGCAAGAAACATGCAGAATTTTTCCCTTTTAAAAGAGGTGGGTAAGGCAAGAAAGCCTGTATTATTGAAAAGGGGGATGAATTCCACCATTGAGGAATGGCTTTACTGTGCAGAATATATATTAAACGAGGGAAATCCACAGGTCATACTCTGTGAAAGGGGTATCAGGACCTTTGAGACATATACAAGAAACACCCTTGATATAAGTTCTATCCCCTCCCTTAGAGGATTAACCCATTTACCCGTAATAGTTGACCCATCCCACGCATCAGGAAAGGCCACGCTTGTGCCTCATCTATCATATGCAGCGGTGGCAGCAGGCGCTGACGGTTTAATCGTTGAAGTTCATATAAAACCAGAAGACGCCATCTGCGACAAAAATCAGACCTTAAATACAGTGGAGTTTGCCCGGATGATGAAAAAGGTTCGCAGTCTCTATGACTTTATCGAGGAGAATCAGTGAAAAAGATAATGTTTTCCACAAAAAATAAGACATCTACAATTTATGTTAATACTTCTATGGATAAGGTGTTTGAGCTTTGCGACAGAGGCCGTGCCGTAATTATTACGGATAAAAATGTAGACCGATTGTATGGAGATAGGTTTAAAGGTGTGAAAAAAATCATAATAGACGATGGTGAGGCAAATAAAACATTAGATACCGTTCATTATATTTATGAACATCTTCTTGCATCTGGTTGCGAAAGAAATACGGTCATTATCGGTATAGGCGGGGGTATGGTATGTGACATTGCTGGGTTTGTGGCGTCTACCTTTTTAAGAGGGCTTTCTTTTGGCTTTGTGGCAACAACCCTTCTTGCCCAGGTGGATGCTGCCATAGGTGGAAAGAACGGTGTTAATTTTAAAGGCTATAAAAATATGATAGGCACCATAAACCAGCCTGATTTTGTGATATGCGACTTCTCAGCATTAAAGACCCTTGCTCACCGTGAATTATTAAACGGTATGGCAGAACTTATAAAACACGCCATAATAGGGGACAAGAGACTGTTTTACGAGATAGAGAAAGAAAAAGAGGCGTTTTTAAATTTAGATTTGTCCCGTATCGAGCCTATTGTCTTTAAATCAATGAAAGTAAAGATAGATATTGTAAAAAGGGATGAAACAGAAAGGCATGAGAGGAGAAAATTAAACTTCGGCCATACTTACGGCCATGCCATTGAATCAAAGTTCGGTTTAAGCCACGGTGAGGCCGTAAGTATAGGCATGATACTTGAGACGCATTTGTCTATATCAAAAGGTCTTTTGGAAAAAGAGACGCTACGTCGCATAAAAAACCTTCTGACCTACTTTGGTTTACCCACAGAAATGGACGGAATTAACAGACATATCCTTATGGATGCCATAATAAAAGACAAAAAGAAGGATGGCGACGGGATATACTCTATTTTGATAAAGGACATAGGGGATGTAGTAATTGAAAAGGTAAAGATGAAAGAGATAGAGGAGTTGCTCTATGATATGCGTAAGCCTTGATGAAAGATGGGGGTTAAGTTTTTTAAAATCCCTTGATGACGTTGAATTTGCAGAGATAAGAATGGACAGGATGAACCTGACAAATAAAGACATTAAAGAAATCTTTTCCCAGCCCAAAAGATTAATTGCCACGTGCAGACCAGGATACTTAAATGAAAATAAAAGGTTATCCTATCTTTTAAATGCCATAGAGGCAGGTTCTTCGTATGTAGATATCGAATTAGAGTCTGATTCAAGGTTCAAAAAACCGATAGTTGATCTGGCCCATAAAAAGGGATGCACCGTCATTATATCACACCACGATTACATTAAAACACCATCCCAGGAGGCACTAAATGGAATTGTAAGGTTATGTTTTGTGGAGGGCGCTGATATTGCAAAGATAGCGTGTAAGGTAAATTCCACATCCGATGCAGCAAGGCTCATAGGCATATTAGGAAATAAGGATTTTGAAAATAAGGTTATTGTTGCAGGGATGGGTGATAAGGGAAGGCTTGTAAGGGTAATTGCCCCTTTTTTGGGCGGGGTATTTACCTATGCATCAATGGAAAAAGGTAAAGAGACAGCAGAAGGGCAGATTGAAAACAAAAGGTTAAAAAGGGTGTTTGAGGTGCTAAAAAATGTCTGAAGAAAGGCCCATCTTTGCCGTTGCAGGAAATCCAGTGTTACATAGCTTAAGCCCTGTTATGTTCAATAATGTTTTTTCATCAGAGGGTTTGGATGCAGTTTATGTCCGTATCCTTGCAAAAGATGCAAAAGAAGTGGCTGAAATAATAAGGCAAATCCATATAAAAGGCGTCAATGTTACATCACCTTTTAAAGAGGAGATATTAAAACATATCCATATAATCCACGACGAGGCAAAAGATATAGGTGCAGTAAACACCCTGATAAATACAGGCAATACCCTGCACGGATATAATACAGATGTTTACGGCATAGAAGGTGTGTTTGTAAGAAACTCAATAGATGTTTTTAGAAAAAAGGCAGTAATTATTGGTGCAGGTGGTGCGGCAAGGGCAGCGTGTTTTATTCTTAAAAGAAAAGGTGCAGATGTGACAATTATAAACCGCACACACAAAAAGGCAGTGGATATTGCAGAGGATATGGGTATAAATGCCATTTCATTAGAGGATGTAAACGGATGTATGCTCCATGCAGATATCATAGTTCAGTGCCTTCCTCGAGGTATTAACCTTATTAAACCCGGCTTTATAAAAAAGGGTGCCTTTATGTTAGATGCCAACTATTCTTTTGATTCTCCCATTGTAAAAGGTGCTCAGCAAAAAGGATACAGGGCCTGCGATGGCAAGGACTGGCTTTTATATCAGGCAGCGGCATCGTTTAAAATCTTTTTTGGCCAGTTGCCACCCCTTCATGTAATGGAGAAGGCCCTGATGGAGAATACCTTTGATGCAAATAAAAGAAGAAACATCTCCCTTGTGGGTTTTATGGGCACAGGAAAGTCTACTATTGGTAAGCATCTCTCAGAATTAACGGGATTTGAGCTTTTAGACATCGATTCAGAGATTGAAAAGAGGACACATATGTCAATAAGGGAAATCTTTGAAAAACACCATGAAGGATTTTTTAGAAACATGGAGGAAGAAGGGATAGAAGAGGCAGTAAATCTATCTAAAAAGATAATCTCCTGTGGCGGAGGTGCAGTGATAAGCAAGAAAAACAGGGATGCATTGAGGAAAAATTCCATTGTCTTCTGGTTGTGGGCAAGCCCCGAAACAGTATTTAAAAGAATCTATAACGACAAGACCAGACCACTTGTATCGGGGATAGATAACGTGAAATTCCTTAGCAAGATGATAGAAGAGAGAATGTTTTTCTATAGCGATGTGGCAGATGTAGTCATCTCTACCGATTATAAAGACTTTGCCGAGATTGCGAGGATGATCTATGGGGAAATTAATAAGACCATCGAAGGTTAATGGTATCGTATCGGCGCCTTCTTCGAAAAGCGCCATGATAAGGGCAGTGGCATTATCCCTCCTAACAGATGGGATAACCACCATAAAAAATCCCAGCTATTGCAACGATAGCCTTTCTGCCTTAGACATTGCCTGTGCGTTAGGTGCCAGGATATTAGAGAAAAACACAGAATACATTAAAATAGCAGGTAATCAGCATTTTAGTAAAATGCCTGTAAAAGATTTCATCCTCAACTGCGGTGAATCAGGGCTTTGTATACGAATGTTTTCGCCCATCGTGGGGTTATTGGACAGAGAAATCACCCTAAAAGGTGAAGGCACATTAAGTCAGCGTCCCGTAAACATGGTGGAAGACCTAAAGAGATTAGGTGCATACTGCGTAACAAACAATGGTTTTCCTCCTGTTACCATAAAAGGTCCCATATCATCTGGAAGATATAAGATAAACGGTTCAGAGAGTTCTCAATTTTTAACAGGTCTTATGATTGCGCTACCTTTGTGCAGTGGTGATTCAGAGATTTATGTGTTTGATTTAAAAAGTAAGCCTTATGTGAAGATGACCCTGGAGATGATGAAGATATTCGGTGTCGATTGCAGCTTTAACGAGACGCTGGATAGATTTTTTATAAAGGGAGACCAAAGATACAGGCCAGCAGAATGTATCCTGGAAGGGGATTGGTCAGGCGCTGCCTTCATGCTCGTTGCAGGTGCCATCGCAGGTTCTATAACAGTAACAGGTTTGAACATCCACTCGAGACAGGCAGATAGAATAATATTAGATGTGCTTGAGATGGCAGGTGCTTCCATTAATGTGGAGGCCGATAGAATTACCGTTACAAAGCATCATTTAAGGGCATTTGAATTGGATGCAGAAGACTGTCCTGATGTGGTGCCTCCCGCTGTGGCGCTTGCTGCCCATTGTAAGGGAAAGACGATATTAAGCGGGATAGAGAGGCTGCGCATAAAAGAGAGCAATCGCCTTGATGCATTGATAAAAGAGTTTTCCAAGATGGGTATAAAGATCTACATGGAAAAAGAAAGGCTTGTGATAGAAGGCGGAAGATTAAAAGGTGCTGTTATCGATCCCCACAACGACCACAGAATTGCCATGTCCTGTGCCGTATGTGGCCTTGCCGGTGAAGTTGACATCGTTATAGAAAATCCTGAATGCGTGGCCAAGTCTTATCCATTATTTTTTCAACACCTTGAACAATGTCTGGAGGAAAGATGAATAGTTTTGGAAGGATGTTCAGGATATCCATATTCGGAGAGTCTCACGGAGACTGCGTTGGGGTTATCATAGACGGCTGTCCTTCCGGGGTTTCAATCTCTGTTAATGATTTTATTGAGGATTTAGAAAGAAGAAGGCCGGGCAAAAAGGGCACCACCTCAAGGATTGAGGATGACATGCCAGTTATAAAAAGCGGGGTATTTAATGATAGAACAACAGGTGCGCCAATAACGATTGTGTTTAACAATCTCCACGGAGAACCCAGAGACTATGAAGACATAAGATACAAACCAAGACCTGGTCATGCTGACTTTACTGCATGGAAAAAATACGGTGGTTTCAATGATTATAGAGGGGGAGGCCATTTTTCCGGCAGGCTTACCCTTGGTATTGTGGCAGCTGGTGTTATTGCAAAGAAGATAATAGAGCCTGTAGAGGTAAGGGCAGAGATCGTGGAGATAGGAGGCAGTAAAGACATAGATCATGCAGTGGAGCATATCTCAGAAATCGGTGATTCTGTAGGTGGTATTGTTGAATGCAGGGTATATAATCTTCCTGCAGGACTTGGAGAGCCGTTTTTTGATTCTTTTGAATCTGTATTAAGTCATGGTGTATTTTCCATTCCGGGGGTAAAGGCCATTGAATTCGGCTGTGGATTTTTGTGTGCAGCCATGAAAGGGAGTGAGTATAACGATGAAATCCTTGACCTTACAGGAAAGACAAAGACCAACAATACTGGGGGAATAAATGGCGGTATAACAAACGGAAACGAAATCTATTTCAGGATTGCCGTAAGACCCACCTCGAGTATACCAAAACCCCAGAAGACAATAGATTTAAGAAATGGAGACCCCACAGAGATTACAATTAAAGGCAGACACGATTTAGCAATCGTATTGAGAATCCCTGTAATAGTTGAGGCAATTTCAGCAATAGTTACTGCTGATTTTATGCTTTTAGAACAGAAGATACAAAGGGTATCAAGATGAAGGCCAAGGAGTTAATGGATATAAGAAGGCAGATAGACATTTTAGACCAGAGAATTATGGAGTTACTGAACAAACGGATGGAGATTTGCCTCAAAACAAGAAGATTTAAAAAACACATCGTTGATTTAAAAAGGGAGGAGGAGGTATTAGAAAACATAAGAAGGTCTTCTTATCACCTTTTAAGGCCTGATTTTTCTGAAAGGCTATACAGCCTTATCATCGAAGAAAGCAGGGCAATACAGCAAATGGATTACAAGCTTATAGGTTTTCAGGGCGAACACGGGGCATACAGTGAAGCTGCAATCTTAAGCTATAGACCTGAACTTGTGCCCGTACCTTGCAGGGAATTCAAGGATATCTTTGACGATATTGAGGCTGGTATCCTTGATTATGGAATAGTGCCCATCGAGAATTCAATAGAAGGCGCGGTAACCTATGTGAACGACCTTTTAATAGAAAGGAATCTTGTAATAATAAAGGAGATAATAATTCCCGTCCATCATTGCCTTCTGGCATTGCCTGGAACGGATTTTAAGTCATTGAAGGCAGTATATAGCCATCCCCAGGCCCTTGCCCAGTGTCGTAATTTTATAATGAAACACAAACTCGAACCAAAGCCGTTTTACGATACAGCGGGGGCTGCAAAGATGCTATCAGAGGAAAAGCCTGAGGCCTCTTGTGTTATAGCAAACAGGCTTTCTGCCCGATTGTATCATTTAAGCGTCATTAGAGAGAATATAGAAGACTATCCGTCTAATTCTACGAGATTTATAGTTTTGTCAAAAGATCCTTTAGACGAAGAAGGGGATAAATGTTCCATCATATTTTCGCTACAGCATAAGGTGGGAGCCCTCTTTAGTATTCTCAAGATATTCTATGAGGCATCAGTAAACCTTACAAGGATTGAATCAAGACCTACAAAGGAATCACCAGGTAATTACGTATTTTTTATCGATTTTGAGGGCTCTAACAGGGATGAGAAGATTGTCCATATGCTCGAGACTATAAAGGAAAACACAACGACCTTTAAGTTTCTCGGGTGTTATAAATCAGCAAAAAGAGGTGGATAAAAATGAAGATAATGGTTATAGGTGCTGGAAGAATGGGATCGTGGTTTGCAAAGGAACTGGCATGGGCAAACGATGTGGCCGTCTATGACAGAGAACCGAAAAGATTACAGGACATAAAGGCGGTAAAGATATTTGACGAAATCTCCTATATAAAAACCTTTAAACCTGACCTATTAATAAATGCTGTAACCTTAAAGGATACGATTCTTGCTTTTAATGCATGTTTGCCCTTTATTGAAAAAAGTTGCATAATCTCCGATATTGCATCTATAAAAGGGGAGCTAAAGGATTTCTATAACACATGCGATTTTGACTTTGTATCCATGCACCCCATGTTTGGCCCAACCTTTGCAAATATGGGTTCTTTAAAAAACGAGAACGTTATCTTTATCAAGGATTCTTCCCGAGAAGGTGTGGCGTTTTTCAAGGATTTTTTTAGTAGATACCGTCTCAAATTCTTTGAATATACCTTCGAAGAACATGATGAGATGATGGCCTATTCCTTGACCCTTCCTTTTTTATGCTCTATGGCATTTGCAGGGTCTGTAAAGAAAAATGTGGTGCCTGGCACGACCTTTGAAAGACACCTCAAGATTGCAAAAAAACTTTTAAAAGAAGACGATAGCCTCCTCGGCGAGATTTTGTTCAATACCCATTCTATGTCCAAACTGGATACGATTACTGGAAGGCTTGAATATTTGAAACACATCATCATTGCAAAAGATCAGGAGGAATTGAGTTCGTTTTTGAAAACATTAAGGGAAAATATAAGATAAGGAGATAAAGTGAAAAAAAACCTTTTTCGTATGAAGAATGGAAGCAAAAAAAAGATAAGATGGAGCTCGTATTTTTTTCAAGACAGGTGCTGTGCGATCTCGATACCCCCCTTTCCTGTTACATAAAGATGAAGAAAGCCTTTCCGGACACACCTGCCTTTCTCTTAGAAAGCGTTGAGCAGAAAGAAAGGCTCGGCAGGTTTTCCATCATAGGCTTTGAACCTTTTTTGACCTTTAAAAGTGTGGAAAAAGAGGTCATTCTAAAAGGCATGATTGAGGATCGTTTTGAGACAGAAAATCCTTTTCTTGTATTGAAAGAAATCTTTAAGAAGTTTCACGTGTCTGTCGATGGGGGAGATATCATGTGTCATGGCGGTGCGGTAGGTTATGCTGCGTATGATGTAGTGAGATTTTTCGAAAAAATCCCCGACCTTTCAAAGAAGACCTTAGATGTTTATGATTTGTATTTATTTTCTACTCATATACTTTGTCAGACGCCTATATCTGTATCCTGTTCTTTCTCCTTCTTTAACGATTAGTTTTTCCAAAAAAGCGTCTGTCTTTCTGGGTATCTTCTTCGGTCTTTTGCTTTTGTCTTCAAGTTCCCCTTCTCTCGCACGCCTTACAGTATGTCTTGAAATACCAAGTATCCTTGCAACCTTAGAAACATTGCCCCAGTTCTCTTTTAAAACACGCCTCACTATCTCTCTGGCAAATTTTGGTGATTGATTTCTTAACTCTTTATAAGCTATGCTTACCATAGGCTACATCTCCATTCACTTAAGGGTTTTGGGGCTCTGCTCCAGTTTAGTTTTGCTAACTTTATTATACCCAAAATGTGAGATGTAGCCTCTAATCTTTTTATCTTAAGTTCCCCAACTCCTAAAAAAACTCCCAAATCTTCTTTACCACATCCTTTAGCCCTATCACCACTATTTAACTGGTAAGTATGTTTATACCTATCTACGAAAATATCCAAATAAGGTCTTGACAAATATTAATTTTGAATATATATTCAATACATGAATTGCAACATAACAGAAAGATTAAAAAAGGCTTTTTAAATATGCCAAGACCGAGATGCAAACGAAATATTGGTTTCCTTCCCCAGATAACCTATTTTAAACCTGCTGGTATCAAGTTGGCTGAACTGGATGAAGTTATTCTTCAACATGATGAACTTGAAGCCATCCGATTAAAAGACCTCTTAGGTGAATCGCAGGAAGAGGCAGCACGCAAGATGAATGTATCTCAACCCACATTTCATAGACTCTTGCTCTCTGCCCATGAAAAGATAGCCAATGCCATTGTTAATGGTAAGGCATTGAGGATTGAAGGCGGGAATGTTGCCATAGATGAAAGTTTTGTCAGACCCTGTGGCTGGCGCCACATATGCAGGTTTGAGTGGAAGGAAAAGTCTGGGGTAAATAAAGGCACGATAATACAAACCTCAGAGAAAGGAGGGGCAATGAAGATTGCAATAACAGGCACAGATGGGACAATGGAAGGGATGGTGGATGAGCGTTTTGGTAGATGCAAAAAAATCATCATCTATGACAGTGAGACAAAAAACCACACAGTAATTGATAATGAGGTAAATATGGGTGCAGCCCAGGGTGCAGGGATTCAGAGCGCCCAGAATGTCATAAATTCGGGTGCCAGGGTCGTTATTAGCGGACATTTGGGGCCAAATGCCTACCGTGTCCTTAAGTCAGCAGGCATTGATGTATACACTGCATCTAATATGACAGTGGCACAGGCAATTGCTGCCTATGAGCAGGGAAAGCTCAACAGTTTATCAGGGCCTGATGTATCAGGGCACTGGTAAAAATAAGGAGGTATATTATGCCAAGAGGAGATGGAACAGGGCCAAGGGGAATGGGTCCAGGTACAGGTAGTGGTGCAGGGAGAGGTATAGGAAAAGGTGCAAGAGGCGGAAGAGGCAGGATGGGTGGATCAGGGGCAGGTCCATCAGGGGAGTGCGTATGTCCACAATGTGGAACAAAGACACCCCATGAGAGAGGAGTTCCATGCTTTGAACAAAAATGTCCTAATTGTAATACCCCTATGGTAAGGGCGTAATGGGTTAGTAACTATGCGGATAGCATTTGCAAGCGGAAAAGGAGGAACAGGTAAAACAACAGTGGCAGTAAATCTTGCCTTTTTTCTGGCATACTCCCAGCAGAAGGTACAGTATCTCGACTGCGATGTGGAGGAGCCGAATGGTCACATCTTTTTAAAACCACATATTGAAGGAAGGACCCCAGTACAAATAATGGTGCCTGTCATCAATCAGGATTTATGCATAAACTGCGGAAAATGCAGTTCTCATTGTCAATTCAATGCACTTGCTACACTACCGAATAATGTGCTCTTATTCCCTGAGTTATGTCATGGATGCGGTCTCTGCGTGAGGATCTGCCCTGCAGGGGCAATTACTGAAGGGAAAAGGGAGATTGGCTATATTGAAAAAGGCAGGGCTATAAAAGACATTGAATTCGTCCACGGCATCTTAAATGTGGGTGAACCGATGGCAGGTCCACTTATCAACAAAGTAAAGGGTTACTATAGAGATGATTGTGTACAGATTATTGACGCACCCCCCGGGACATCATGTCCTGTAGTCAAAACCATTATAGATGTCGATTTCGTGGTCATGGTCACAGAGCCTACACCCTTTGGTCTCCATGACCTCAAGATAGCTGTTTCTGTAGCCCAGACAATTAACAAACCTATAGGCATTGTAATCAATAGAGAAAACGGTGAGTTTAAACCACTTATGGAATATCTCTCAAAGAATAGATTACCCATCCTGGCAACATTACCGGAAGACAGGGCTATAGCCAGTCATTATTCAGAGGGCAATCTTGTAATAGAGAGGCTACCCCTCTACATAGACAACTTTATGGATCTTGCTGTAAATATCAGAAGATTATTGGGGAAGAAAACATTCGGGTGATATCATGGCAGATATAAAAGAGTTGGTCATAGTAAGCGGAAAGGGCGGGACAGGTAAGACCTCACTGGCAGGGGCTCTATCATCCCTATTTCAGGATAAGGTCATAGCAGATTGCGATGTGGATGCAGCAAACCTGCATCTTATAGTAGCACCTGAAGAGGTGCTATCGCAAAAGGAGTTTACCGGTGGCAAAAAGGCATCGATAGACCTTAAAAAATGCACACAGTGCAATATTTGCAGGGATGTGTGTAATTATAATGCCATATCCGATGAGTATATAGTAGACAGGGCCTTATGTGAGGGTTGTGGCGCATGTTATTTTCTCTGCCCTGCAGCTGCAGTGGAGTTTACCCCTCAACTTGCAGGTTATTGC
>JAKPCK010000152.1 GCA_029553295.1 Deltaproteobacteria bacterium
AGCTTTTCTACACTTCTTGCCCACCTGGGGACAAGATGTAGAAACAGATGCAGGGTTGCATCAGATGAAAAGTCTCCTGCCTTTTACCTTCTTACTGAACCAACACCTGTTCAAAAGATGGCTCTACAATTACTAAAACTATAGTCAATATCGGGAAATTGATATTTATTGTTTTGTGTATAATATCAATGGGATAGAGTTAATTTGGGGGAGGAATTTCGGTTTAAAGAATCGTTGGATCAATTTGATAAACGCAACGAGGAGAATTACCCCGATGCCACTAACGGCCAAGCTCACCAGCCGCTATGGAGCGCAGCGAAACAGCGGTCAGGTGCAGAGGTTTGTTAGGTCATTTTTATATATCGCCAATTGAATATGACAGCCTATTTTTTCCTTATCTCCTTAATGTACAATATCTTAATCCCCATCGGTAGCTTGGCTTCAACTCTATCACCTGCACGAGCACCCAAAAGGGCCTGCGCAATCGGTGTTCTGAAGTTAATTGTTCCCCAATCAGGATTTGAGCTACCACATGTAATCATTACTTGTCGCTCTGAATCAGGGTTCTCATCGGATACATATACTATAGTATCACCTATTTCAGCATATTCAGTTTTCGTTGCAGGTTCACCAATTGATTCACTAACCTTGCCTTCAAAATCTAATGCGAGTTTATTGTCTTCTGGTGCCAGTTTCTCAAAATCCGAATTTTTCTCGTCTGGCGCTGATTTTTGTCCTCGCCTCGGTTGAATACCTCTCTCTTCAAGTATTAACCAAAGCTTCGAAAGCGCAGCATCCTTATCTGCGTAGAAAGCAGATTCTCGAACACGAAAAAACTCCCAGCCGCATCGTTCTAATTGTCGCTGGCGCTGCATATCCTCCTCGTAGCTTTCAAACCCATGCCATTGATCACCATCGCATTCAACTGCCAAGCGTGCATGGCCTCCTTCAACCACCAAGTCGATTCTTTTCCCAGCAACCGCAAACTGTGGAGTGACAACAAATCCTTTTCTTAACAATTCCAGAGCAACATCTACCTCAAACCAACTTTCAAATGGAGTTGGCGATCTCACAACCTGACGATTATCCTGCTTAGCTCGGCGCTCAAGTTCATTCATATCGACCCCTGCTACTTGCTGAGGCTTCGAGTTCAAAAAAAATTCCAGCAGTCTTCGCCGTAGATCTTTTTCACTCAAATCCTCTAACTGAACCGAATAAAACAGCCACATCTGATCCCTAGCACGACTTGCAGCGACATTGAATCGTCTTTCATCCGCCGCTTTGGTAAGCGGACCAATTCTTTCATTGGTAGCAGCGACCATAGAAAGAAATATCACATCACGCTCATCGCCCTGGAAACTGTACGGATTTCCGCAAATAAGCCGCCGCTGCTCCATTTCTTCAGCTCCCAGTCGCTCCAGTAGTAAACTTTCAATGAGTCCCGCCTGTGCGTCACCTTGTAGCGCAATGGCCCCCATAGTCTTTTTCGCATAGCGGTCATCAGAGCACAGTTCAATAATCTTTTCCACGATAGCTTGGGCCTCCGGGCGGTTGATTGCTCGATTATTACTACCCTCACGGTAGCCACCTTCCACAAAGACGGGTTGAAGTGGAGGCAGTCGATCAGGACCATATTGTCGTAGTGGAATCAACGGCGTATCGGTATAGCAGAGATCGTTACTGAACCGGATAATCTCAGGCATACAGCGAAAGTGCTCACGCAGAGTGATTCGCCGAGTTCCATAGCGAAGCTTTCCGTGATCGAACAGGCTGCTCTCGACATCGAATGACGATTTGAAGCGGAAATCGTGGAGGAGTTCCTGCATCAGTCGATGGACGGCATCGCGGGGCAAACCCACGGCCTCCGGGCTGATCTGCTTGTCGTCACCAACAATCAATATCTTCTTGCCAAGATAGAACAGAGGAAGTGCTTCCACACCGCATTGTGATGCCTCGTCAACAATGATGACATCGAACATTCCCGGGGCTGGGTCCACCGTGTCCCAGACCCGATGGAGCGGCATGACCCATGCCGGAACCGCCTCCCGACATTGATTGAGATGCTGTTGGGCATCCCGCCTGTGGCGTGGTGCATGTTTTCCTGTCCCTTTACCAAGTCGCTGCATGGACTGCTGCCAAGCTTCCATGTGGCGTCGATGATCTTCCTTGAGTCGGGAAAAGCAAAACGACCAGGCATGAATCGAAGCAAGCTTCGAAATAGTCGAGTTGATTTCGTCTTCAATTTGTTTCGCGCGTTTAGTGAGGGCAGGGAAATCTTCTTTCCGAATATATTCTTCAATCCAATATCGAGCTTGCGCCCAACGCCACGCATCTCCGATATGTTGAAGGCGTTCGTCCCAATATGGCTTGTGGCAAGTTCGCTTCAATTCATCTGTGAGATTTGGCAGTAGGTTGTTCAATTCTGAAAGATACTCATCTACCTTTTGAAGACGCTGACGATGTTCCTTTAGCTCCTGAATCTGGCTCAATGCATTTGCGAATCCATCCAAATTACGGTCACGAATAGCGTTCAGCAATTTGCGTGTCACGGAATGGGCTTTGCTGTTGGTGGCGATGGACGATATTGGAGACTCAATGCTTTGAATTTTTTCGGCGGCAAGCCGCTTCTGACGCCGGGCCTGTGCAAGTTGGCAAGAGGCGATTAACTTTTTAACCTGCAATTCATCAGCCCAGTTGGGTTCACTTATAGCGGAGTAGTGCCTTATGGCCTCCCGGCATTTCTCAATGAGATTTTCAAGCAACAATACCTCTTCAAGAGCGTTGCACATTGATTTAAGTGCTGTCAGTTGCAAAACATATGGTCCTGGCACCTTCTCAGCCCGTCCTGCCCAGAACCCCCAAGCCTTTTCAAACTCGATTCGAACATACAACGTATCGCAGAGAAGAGAGAAGTGTTCGACAGTAGAGCAAGGATGCCCGCCGATCCGCACAGTCTTGATTAAATAAATGCGTTCTTTCACCGTTTTGGGCCGGAAGAGCCACCAGCCCAGTTTCCCACCATACTCCATGTGCTCTTTTAACTTGCGGGCGTCTTCATATAGCGTCCTGATATTAGTAGTATCCGCAATTTCCATGCTATTGTTGTCTGCGGTTTCAACGATGGGTTCAACTGATGTGATCACATGCTTCGTTACACTAACAAGTTCTAGCCAAAGGGCTGAGTTTCCGCACAAGACATCTCGAAGTGCATCAACCATCCAGGAATATGGTGACGACGTCAATCTTCTTCGTGCGTCAAAAAAATGGGAAAGAGCGGTGCGTATCTCTTCGATAACCTCGGGATTGTTTTTTGACAATAGGTCGGCGATTCGTTCATCAGCCCCCTTTTTTGCACAATGTTCTTCTTCATTCGCCTTCTCTTCATCCTGAATAAGTTTGGCAAAGTTCTCGGTAGATGGTACTTCTTCCGGCCATAGAAATTGTAATTCCTTGCGTTTTTCGTGTGTGAAATAGCGAAGGTCATTAAGAAAGCACCCTAACTTGGCCACATCTATCGGGCAAGTTTTGTTTAGTGGTACCTTGTCGGTGAACCAATCATATTTCGCTCTGTCGCGGTTGACGGCTTCTGCGATTCGAGCTGCAGTGCCTCTATACGCACCGTCCGCAATGGGACGTGTATGGGTTTCGGACTCCCGAATATCGCGGAGTCGCCGATTAACCTTGGCTTGCTCCTCTCGCAGATTTCGGAGGCGTTCTTCTAGTTCCATCCGCTCTTGTGTGGCGCGCTCTTCGTTCCACTCATCATTCTTGCGGAGTATGCCACCAACGCTGGCTTCCAGAGAGCGACGTTCCTCGAGATCGCTACCAAGGAGGTTGATGCAGAGAGGACGTAATTCGGTTGGGATTAGGCCTTCAAGAACCTGCAAAGCACGCGGTGTTTTGGCTGTAATGAGGGTTCGATGTCCCGTGGCAAGCAGATGGGAAATCAGATTTGCGATGGTGTGAGACTTTCCCGTGCCTGGCGGCCCCTGCACAAGGACACCGCTCGCTAATCGAATCTTGTCCACGATACGGCGTTGCTCTTCATTTGACGGCTTTGGAAAGAAGACCTCTTCATCGAATGTCGCGGTTTGTTCTTCCGGTCCATCACCGGATTCGCGATCAACTTTGTCGCCGATTTCGGCAAGATCCGCGAATTCATAAGGGATGTAATCACCCTTTTCGATCCGCTCTTTGATTCGTTTCAGGGTTTCTGTAAGACCCTTTAAAGAACGCTTTCGCAGGATTAACGCGGGGGCATATTCGACGACTGGTTTTTCTGAAGCACGGATATCTCCCTTCTGCAGAGTCTCGACATATTCGCCCTGGGGATTGATAGAATGAACCAAGGCTTGGAGCACTCCTTCAATGCAGTCTTTGTCCCAAGGATCATCTCCGGAATCAGCCAATGAAGCCTTCGCGGTTTCCTCAGCGCGTATTGGTTGCTCCTCCACATCCAACATGTCTAGTTCAGGCCGGAGCTTTGCCCCTTCCGGGTGAGATCGGACGGTGAATTTCCCCAATCGCGCCTCAAACTCAAGCACAGCGTCAGCAACAATTAGGTGTCGACGAACACGTTGGCCAGAAGGCGTCTGCCAGGTAAGTAGTCCTAAACCGAGAATGAGTTCGTATTCCTCGCCAAGCCGGAGTTGTTCATAGTGGATGGCGAAGAGTTTGGAATATACTTTGTGCACGCTTTCCCAAACGTTATGATCTTCGACCCAGGGGAACCATCGTGCTTCGATATATCGGTCCCAGGCCTTTTGTATTGCAGGAAAATCTTCCAGATGTTCTGTTATTGAAATATATTCCGATTGTTCAGTTCCCTCCCGCCATTCAGGATTCTTGATCTTCTTGATTCTCTCGGGCAAAAGTTGTGGCAAGTCATTCTTGTTTCTCAGGGGTGATTTGTCGATCCAGCCTTCACATTGATCCGGTATAGTTGGCAAATCTGGCTCTCGTCGAGTCTGAATTTCAATCCAGATATCAGAATCATAGTCCTCGTCTCTGCCCCATGCTTGCGTGAAACAGCCCTTTTGCTGTGGAATATCAGAGAGCCAAAGAATTTTATCGTAGTCGTTGATCTCCCGCACCAGCTTGGTTCGTAAGGAAGCAAGCCGTATAAGATAGTCGACCAGATGAAAAGCTTTTTGTCTATCTGTCATATTTTTCAGAATATTGTCCAAATTGTTCTTTATCTTCTTGGTTATTTAGCCCTAACGGCTTGAGCTTCATTTGCGCCGCGCCCGGCACCGCCGCCGCAATGCCTTGCTCTTGCGATTCGAGATAGGCTCGCAATGTATTCGCCGCATCCTCCGCCACGGGCTCGACCAGAAAGGTTCGACACAGATCCACCGTATAGCCACGTGCAATCGGTGCGAGATGCACCTGAACCACGTCTCCGGGCGCTATCTCCTTCGTTGAGGCCGGTCCGTGCGCCATGGCAGAACGCCATCCTGACGCTACATAGGTCGCCGATACGACCCGGGCGCCAGGCAGGATATGAGATGTGAATATCTCATAAAGCGCTTCATCGAAAAAGTTCTTTTCAACCGCAATGGTCGCTTGTTCCAGTTCAAGTTCGCTTAGCACATCGCGAAAGCCATGGAATAGCTCCTCCTCACTGCGAAAGGCTCGAATCTCGTTAGCAGCGGAAGCTTTACGAACGCTCGCCAAATCGCACTCCGGCACCGCGACGATGCATTGCAACTTGCGGGTGAGCAGCGCCAGGGCACAGGGCCGCTCGTCGCCGGTCAGATAGGCGAGATTGGTTGGCTTCATCAGGAACAAAGCGTCGATGCCTTCTTGCTCCATCAGAGCCACGGCGCGTTTCCAGCGAAACAGGTAGTCGAATGTTTCATCGCTCATGATACAACCCTCCTTTTGGTAGTTGGTAGCGGGTGAATCGCACCGCGTATTGCCCGCCATCACGGGTACCGAATACGTCTCGATCAGCTCGGTGATTGTGGCGATGTATCTCAATGACTTGGTTCATCACGGCCTCCTAACTGCCAAGCTCACCTGCCGCTATGGAGCGCAGCGGAACAGCGGTCAGGTGCAGCGCCTTGTTAGGCACCATAAACACACTGCCCATCCTTGAAAACACGCATGTAGCCTGGCGTTAGATTATTCCACTTTTCGTCCGTCAAAGGGCGTGTCGCAATCACAAAACCTCTCTGATCTCGCCTCTTTTCCTCAGCCAAATCAACCTCCCAATCCTCATCCCTTAGAGATACCTTACTAAATGGGGCAGTTCGCTCAGTCATGCAAAGACCGTTATAGCCATCTCTGTCGCGGTAACTGTAAAGATGTTCCCCTTCTGAAAAAAGAATATTCATGGTGCCATATTTGTTGAATTCTTGAAAAACAGCCTCAATCTTATCAAACTCTGTGAAGGTGATTTTTTCGTTAGACAATACCGTGAGTAAAGCACAGAGCAGATATTCGGAATCCGTTTGACCTACAGGGTGAAACTTCAATAAAGACTCTGCCATAACCGGGTCCAGGGTGCCGTTGTGGGCAAGTGCTACTTCACGGGAACGAAAAACACGTATAAAAGGATGGGTATTTTGAAGGGTATGTTTTCCTCGACTTGCATAACGCACATGGCCAATAAATATCTTGCTCTCAAACAGTTCGTAATCCCTAAGAAATGTGGCCAGTTTACTGCTGGAAGACTTAATTGGTTCCTTAAATACTTGACAGGCTCGTCCGTCAAATCTGGCTATTCCCCATCCGTGCGGGTTATGTTCACCGCGATGACGGAACCCTCTGAAAGAGAGCGAGCACCGAACAGGCTTATTAAAATTGAGGCCAAGCAACTCACACAAATGCTCTATCCTCCTCCTTGCTGTCTAACGCCAACATCACCGGGAGCGGTATGCGATCCGGTGCATGTATTTGTTGGCAGGTTTACAATTGCAAACCCGTAAGTCTTCTTAGAAGAATGTCTTCAATGTTCTGTCGAGAATCCAGCACTGACAGGACGTAGACTCTATTCTCATAAACCCTGTATACGATCCGCCAAGGCGTAATGATCAGTTCACGGTAATGTGTAATTCCCTGTTCCAGAAGCTCAGGAACTATACGACCTCTATCAGGGAAAGATCGGAGGTCTGATGCTTTTTCTTTAATTCTTTTGAATATCTCGTAGGCTTTATGAGGATTGTCATCGGCGATGTACTGAACGATTGCAATAAGATCATTCTCCGAGGTTTCAGACCACCGCACGTCATAAAGTTTTTTCATTTCATCTTTTCTTTTAGAATGGCCTCAATGTTTGCAAATACATCTTCCTGGGGCTTTGTTTTTCCCCGCCTCACGTCTTCTTCACCCTGTGAAAGGAGCTTCAAAATCCCTATAGCATTTCTCATATTCTCGTAGCTTAGAGGGTCCTGGAGCACAGCCCTGGGTTCCCCATTTTGGGTGATGATTACGGGACGATGGGTTTCGTTTATTTGTTTCAACAAATCAGGAGCCTTTGATTTTAGATAAGTAATAGGTTTAATGTCCTTCGAAATATTCATACCATCACCTCCGGTCTATATATGATACCACATAAAGACTGGTTGTCAACTTATTTTTTGTTTTTTGCTGCCAACATTATTTTTTATGTCGCATACGTCTTTTTGTTATGATTTTAGGGGAGATTGGAGGTTAAGTCAACATAAATCTTAAACCTATGATGTTTAACCTACTGAAAAATCAGGAAATTAATTTTCTGTTTAATATTATATCGCATGCTGTATAATTTATGAATTAATTATGTTAGATGCGTTTAAACAGTTTTTGAGCACAAAAGAAAGACTCCCTGAGAAGAATCTCCACTATTATGTCAAATGGGTTTCTGATTGCTATCGCTATTTCGACAAACCAGAGACCGAGTTGTTGACTAACGATCAAAATTCTAAATTCCTCAATCATTTAGCCAAAAAGCACGAGGACTGGCAGGTTCAGCAGGCAGATAGGGCATTGAGATTATATGGTTATTTTCTCACCCGTATAAAGAGAAATGCAGACGGGAGTTCAGGAGATATGCCAGATAATTGGAAAAAAATCGAGGAAAAAACGCGGGAAGCCCTAAGGCTTCGCCACAGATCATACAGCACTGAAAAAACCTATATATTATGGCTCCGCCAGTTTCAGGGATTTATTAATGGGAAGCAGCCTCTATATTCAGAGGGCAAGGATATTCAGGATTTTCTAAGCTATCTTGCTGTTGTGAAAAAGGTTTCTGCCTCAACCCAGAATCAGGTGCTCAATGCTATTGTTTTTTCTATCGTTATGTATTGGATAAAGATATCTAAGGCGAAATCAGCGCAGTAAGGGCAAGACAAAATCGGAGGCCGCCTGTTGTTTTGACGGTAAATGAAATAGAAAAGATATTTTCAGAGATGTCCGGTGTCAACGAGTTAATGGCGAGGCTCATTTATGGATGCGGCTTAAGATTGCAGGAGTGTTTGCAGCTAAGGATAAAGGATGTTGACTTCGAGCAGAGTCTTGTTATTATTCATTCAGGCAAAGGCGACAAAGATAGACGAACTATGCTGCCTGAAGCTGTAAGAGAAGAACTTATTAAACATATCAATGAAATCAGAGTTATCTATGAAAAGATAGAAATGCAAGGTTAAATGGCATTCAACTGCCCGGAGCATTAGAGAGGAAGTATCCGAATGCCGGCAAGGAATGGAGATGGTTTTGGTTATTTCCATCGCAATCGCTTTCGATGGATCCTCGATCTGATGTTATAAGGCGTCATCATGTTTATCATGATGTACTACAGAGAGCATTTAGGAATGCTGTCATAAAAGCAGGGATAACAAAACAGGCTTCTGTTCATACATTGAGGCACAGTTTTGCCGCGCACCTGCTTGAAGATGGATATGACATCAGAACTATTCAGGAATTGTTAGTAAGGACTTGGGCCTGTGGCTTCTGGAAAAGTTATAAAATCATAAAGACTGTTCTCATCTTCAAAGGTCTCAATTTTATTACCCTTTGACCCCAAAATATGCTATATTGCTATTCAAAAAATAGTTAAGGTGGTCAGATGATAGATGAGAGGATAGTTACAAAGGCGATTATTGAGAGGTTTTCAGAGAAACTCATATCGAACCTTGAGCTTGATGTGGCTGTGTGCGGTGCAGGACCTTCAGGCCTTGTGGCAGCATATTTTCTTGCCAAGGCAGGTTTAAAGGTAGCTGTCTTTGAGAGAAAGCTCTCCATAGGCGGTGGTATGTGGGGCGGTGGTATGATGTTTAATGAGATAGTGGTCCAGGAGGAAAGCAAACACATACTGGATATGTTGAACATCAAGACAACCCCTTATATCCCGGGTTATTACACTGTCGACTCTGTGGAGGCGGTATCAGGGATATGCTTCAATGCAGTAAAGGCAGGGGCAAAGATATTTAACCTAATAAGCATAGAGGACCTTGTAGTGAGACAGGATAAGGTTGCCGGGGTGGTCATCAACTGGACAGCTGTAGAGATGGCCGGACTCCATGTAGACCCTTTAACGATTATGTCAAGATGTGTTGTTGACTCAACAGGTCACCCCATAGAGGTTGTAAGGGTCCTGGAGAAAAAGATGGATATAAGACTCAACACACCCACTGGAAAGATAGAGGGTGAAAAATCCATGTGGGCCGATGTGGCAGAGACAAAGACCCTGGAGAATACAAAAGAGGTTTTTCCCGGTCTATTTGTGGCAGGCATGAGCGCAAATGCGACCTTTGGCTCATACAGGATGGGTCCTATCTTTGGCGGTATGCTCCTGTCCGGGAAAAAGGTCTCTGAGCTCATTATAGAAAAGTTAAGATGAAGAAGATACTTACCATAGCAGGGTTTGACCCTTCAAACGGTGCAGGGATTACAAAGGATATAGAGATATTTCAGTCAAGGGGCATACATGGTATCTCAGCGCCTACCTGTATAGTAAATCAGGACCCCGATGGTGTATCCGGGGTCTACCCTATACCTGTTGAGGAGTTCTCGGAGATGCTTCAGGTTGCAAAACGTATGGGCATAGATGCCATTAAGATCGGTGTGCTTTTCAATGAGGACTATGTAAAGACTGTTGCCTCCTTTATAAAATCCTACAATAGACAAATCCCTATTGTCCTCGATACTGTTTTTTCATCTAAAAACAGAAAAGAACTCCTTACAAAAAAAGGCATAGAGGCATTGAAGGAAACCCTCTTGCCCCTTGTAACTGTTGTGACACCAAATATAGATGAGGCAGCTACCCTAACAGGTATAGATATTCAAGACACAGGGTCCATGGAGGGGGCAGCAAAAGCCATATATGGCCTTGGGCCAAAATCTGTAGTTGTCAAGGGCGGACATATAGAGGGTCAACCTGTTGATCTGCTTTTTGATGGAAAAGAGGCAACAGCCTATACAAGAATGAGGTTAGATAAGGAGATCCACGGGACAGGCTGTGTGTTCTCATCGCTTTTAACATCCTATCTCTGCCTTGGATACCCTATTCAAGAGGCGTTTTATGGGTCTGAATCACAGCTCAACGGGCTCCTAAATGGTAGCTACAGGATTACCCCTACAGGTTACCACTACATCTCCTCTGGTATCTTAGATTCTTATGATAGAGACAGGTGGGAGGTAATACAGATTCTCAGACAGGCTGCCATGCTCATTGAGATGATGAACCCCATAGAGTTTGTGCCTGCTGTCCAGATGAATATGGGGTTTGCATTGGAGAATGCAATGGCTATAGGAGATGTGGCTGCCTTTCCCGGGAGGATATCTGTCCACAATGAGAGGATATACATTAAAGGTGAGCCCTGTTTTGGCTCTTCAAGCCATGTAGCCCGCCTTATACTGGGTATGATGAGACGCTTTCCCTTTTTAAGGTCCTGTGCCAACCTAAGGTTTGATAAGGCTACAATAGAGAAGGCAAAAAAAACAGGCATGTCTGTTGTGTTTTTTGATAGAAAGAAAGAGCCGGAGGCACTTAAGGAGATAGAGGGCAAAAGCCTGGACTTTCTATCAGAGCATGCCCTATCAGGGATAGACAGGCCACCGGATATTATATATGATGAGGGGGACATGGGAAAAGAGCCTATGATAAGGCTTTTTGGTAAAACACCCCTTGAAGTTATTAAAAAGATGGAGATGATAAGACCATGAAAAACCAGATAATAGAGGCACGTAAAGGCAAGGTAACAGATGCCATGCTACAGGTGGCAAGGGATGAGGATATAGATATAAACATCCTGTGTGGCTATGTAGCAGAGGGGAAGGTTGCCATACTTGCCAATAACAGACATAAAAGCTTCACCCCTAAGGGCGTAGGAAAGGGGATGCGTGTAAAGGTAAATGCCAACCTCGGGACATCACCAGAAAAATCAGACATAAAAACAGAGCTTGAAAAACTGGAGATGGCAAAAAAGGCAGGGGCTGATGCAGTGATGGACTTAAGCACTGGCGGGGATTTAGATAGCATAAGAAGGGAGATAATAGCCCATGCAGGTATACCTCTGGGGACAGTGCCCATATACCAGGCAGCAGTGCAGACCGTAAAAAAGAAAAAGACCATTACAAAGATGGACCCTGATGAGCTCTTTGATGTTATAGAAAAACATGGACAGGATGGAGTGGATTTCATAACAGTCCATTGTGGTGTAACACAGAGGTCACTGGAGAGATTAAAACAGCAGGGGAGGACCACCGGGATTGTAAGCAGGGGAGGCGCATTCCTTGCCGAATGGATAATAGTCAACAAAAAAGAAAACCCTCTATATGAACATTATGATAGGCTCCTTAAGATTGCAAAGAAATATGACATGACCCTAAGCCTCGGTGATGGCCTGAGGCCAGGCTGTATAGCCGATGCAACAGACAGGGGTCAGATAGAGGAGCTCATAATCCTCGGTGAGCTATGTTCTGAGGCAATAAAAAATGGTGTCCAAGTTATGATAGAGGGCCCGGGTCATGTGCCCATCAATCAGATAGAGACAAACATTGTCTTACAGAAGAGGCTATGCAACGATGCACCCTTTTATGTCTTGGGTCCCATTGTCACAGATATTGCCCCTGGTTATGACCACATAACATCTGCCATAGGCGGCGCCCTTGCTGCCTATTATGGTGCTGATTTTCTCTGTTATGTTACACCATCAGAGCATCTTGGTCTGCCAGACCCACAGGACGTGAGAGACGGTGTTATAGTGACGAGGATTGCAGCACATGCAGCGGATATTGCAAGGGGCAACAGGAATGCCTTAAAGATGGATGAGGCCATGTCCACATATAGAAAGGCCCTGGACTGGGAGGGACAGATAAGGTGCGCCATAGACCCGGACAAGATAACAGACTTTAGGAAAGGCCGGGAACTCCACAATGACGTATGCAGCATGTGCGGGGAATACTGCTCTATGAAGCTCGTAAAGGACTATTTCAAAAAGAGATAATAAACATTCATGTAATGAAAAACCCCCTTTCCTGGCAACTGACAATCCATACGGTTACATCCCTCACAAGCCAGATAAAACGCCTCATCAATAATCAGTTCAGGGATATTTTAGTAGAGGGCGAGATATCCAACTTCAAGCTATATCCATCAGGACATGTCTATTTTACCCTAAAGGATGACCAGTCTATAATAAAGGCGGTTATGTTCAATTTTTACGGGAGATACCCTGATGATATGTTCAGAGACGGTGTATCTGTCATATGTAAAGGCAGGGTAGATGTTTATGAAAAAAGGGGTGAATACAGGCTCATTGTGGATGCCCTTGAGGTAAGGGGCGTAGGTCTCCTTCAGCTTAAATTCCAGATGCTAAAAGAGAAGCTTCTGAAAGAAGGCATATTCGATGCAGGAAAAAAGAAGACCCTGCCCCTTCTTCCACAGAGGATCGGGATTATAACCTCCCCTGCAGGGGCAGCAATAAGGGATATGTTAAAGATAATATTCCAGAGATACCCCAATATGTCTGTTATTATCTATCCTGTAAAGGTTCAGGGTGATGATGCATGTTATGAGATAGCAAAGGCCATAGAATACCTCAATATGACGAGGGAGGTGGATGTAATCATCCTTGGTCGAGGGGGTGGCTCCCTGGAGGACTTGGCACCCTTCAATGAGGAGGTGGTGGCAAGGGCAATATTTGCATCACTTATACCTGTTGTATCCGGTGTGGGTCATGAGATAGACTTTACCATAGCAGACTTTGCCGCTGATGTGAGGGCACCTACGCCAACTGCAGCAGCAGGCATTGCTGTACCTGATAAAAGAGAACTATGTGATTTGATAGACCAGATGCGGGAGGATCTTATCCAGTCCATGATAGATATACTGGAGAGGAAGAGGTTTTCTCTATATCAGTCTATGATGGAATTAAAAGATAGGCGGGATTTTATCGTCTCATACAGGATGTATCTCGATGAGCTCGTGAACAATATGTTTCACAACCTCTCTGTGTATATGTTGAATAAAAGACAGGCATTTCAGGGGCTTGTCCAGAGGCTATACGACCTGAACCCTGACAATATCCTCAAAAGGGGATATAGCATTGCCCAGAAAGTAAAGACAAAAGAGGTCATATACGATAACAGACAGGTATCCCAGGGCGAGGATATCTCTTTGAGGTTATACAGGGGTGTTTTAGGCTGTGAGGTAAAAGAGATTATAAATAGAGAGACCTAATTTTATTCTTGAATCTTCAATATAAACTGTTATAATACAAAGACATAAATGCGTATCCTGTGTCTTGATGTCGGTGATAAAAAGATAGGCATGTCTTTATCTGACCCTACCATGTCTATTGCCCAGGGTCTGAAGGTCTACAGAAGGGTATCGCTAAAAGAAGATATCAAAGAGCTAAAAAAGGTAATGGATGAATACGATGTCAGTGAGCTTGTAGTGGGGTTGCCAAAAGACCTCAATGGCTCCATAGGGAAAAGGGCGCAAGGGGTCATTGATTTTGTGGATGCCATAAAGACAAATACATCCATCCCTGTTGTCCTCTGGGACGAGAGGTTTAGCACAAATGAGGCGCACAGGGTCTTTGATATGGCATCGGTTAGACATATGAAGCGAAAGCCATTAATTGATATGATGGCAGCCCAGATAATACTCCAGGGGTATCTTGATGCAAAAAGGTCAAAATAGATTTATCATTGCCATATCCATTGTCTTTTTTTTAATAACCCAGACAATAATAATGGCCAGTGTGCCAAATCACCTGGAGAGGCAGAAGGTCAATATAGTTATAGCTAACGGGACGAGCCTTAATGGTATATCAGAGATACTAAAGCAGAATGGGGTTATAAGCTCCAGATATCTTTTTCTTTTATGTTCTATGCTCTACGGGGGCAGGCTCATTGCTGGTGAATATGAGCTGTCAAGGGATATGTCCACCATAGAGGTGGTGAGGAAGATGGGCAATGGCGAGAGAAAGATATATGTATTGAGGGTTATAGAGGGGCATAATATATACAATATTGCTGAAAGTATAGATAAGGCCGGTATAATGAAGGCAGATGAGTTCCTGAAGATAGCAAAAGACCCTGAATTTCTCATTTCTCTGGGCATCAAGGCAGATACCATTGAGGGCTATCTTAGTCCTGAGACATATTTTTACAGCAGGGAGATAGAGCCGGAGAGGTTTATCGGCATAATCGCAAAAAAGACACTAAATCTATTCGAGAGAGAGGATATAAAAAACAGGATGACGGAGATGGGTCTTGATGTCCACAGTACCCTTACTATAGCCTCCATGATAGAAAAAGAGGCGAGATTGAAGGATGAAAAGCCCCTTATATCCGCCGTGTTCCATAATAGATTGAAAAGGGGTATGTCCCTTGACTGTGACCCCACCATTATCTACGGGACCGGGAGATTCGCTACACCCATTACAAAAAAGGATATCACAACATACACACCTTATAACACATACAGATTCAAGGGGCTGCCAAGAGGCCCCATATGTAGTCCTGACTATGCCTCTATAAAGGCAGCATTAAATCCGGCACAGGTTGACTACCTCTACTTTGTATCAAAAAATGATGGAACCCATGTCTTTTCCAAGGACATGAGAGAACATAACCGCTTTGTTTATTTGTATCAGCGAGCAAAAAAACAAAAAAACCATTTGTGAAGGAGGGATTTATGGCAAAAGATGTTGCAGTGATTGGTGTGGGCCAGAGCAATTTTGTAAGGGGATACGAAGGCTCCATCAGGGAATTGGCTTTTGAGGCATTCAGAGAGGCCATGCAGGATGCAGGCATAACCAATAAGGATGTAGATGCATCTGTATTCTGTTCAGCCCCTGAATACGACAAACAGAGGTCACCTGCTGGGGTGCTTGCAGAGTATCTGGGATTAATCCCCCAGCCTACGTTTTATGTAGAGACAGTCTGCTCCTCAAGCAGTACCGGGGTAAAGGTTGCATACAGCATGATTAAAAGCGGGTTACATGATGTGGTTGTTGTCCTCGGTTTTCAGAAGATGTCAGAGATTACATCCGCTGAATCACAGGAGAGGATGGGACGTGGTGCAGATATCCAGTGGGAGGCACCCTTTGGAACCATGATGCCTGCATACTATGCCCTTTATGCCCAGGCATATATGGCAAAAAATGGTCTTACCCATGATGACCTGATGAACGTGAGGATAAAATCAGGCACCTACGGTCAGATTAATGAGAGGGCTGTCTACAGAAAGGGTGTAAAGGCATCTGATTTTGACCCGAATAACCCTGATGCAAGGATGGCTGCACCTGTAGCATGGCCGCTCAGGGTTGGTGATGCCTGTGCCAATGCAGACGGGAGTTCATGTATAATACTTGCCAATGCAGAGAAGGCAAAGGCATTCTCAAAGAAGCCTGTATGGATACTAGGTATAGGCGCTGCATCTGAAGCAGTGAACATGGCATCAAGACCGGATTTCTCCAAGGGTCTGAGCGTAGGTTATAAGGCAGCAGAGCAGGCATACAAGATGGCAGGCATTAAACCCAGCGATGTAAAGGTTGCCGAGGTCCACGACTGCTTCACTATAGCAGAGATTATGGCATATGAAGGCCTTGGTTTTGCACCTATGGGTGAAGGTAAACAGCTTATCAGGGAAAAGGCAACATACAAAGAAGGCAGGATACCTGTTAATGTGGATGGCGGTCTTTTATCTAAAGGTCACCCCATCGGCGCAACAGGTGGTTCACAGATAAGGACAATAGTCTTACAGCTCCGCGGAGAGGCAGGTCCAATGCAGGTGCCCGGTGAGCCTGATATCGGTCTTGTCCACAATGTGGGTGGTGTTGGACTCTATGGAAATGTAACTATATTCGGGAGGTGAAATATGGGTTTTGAGAAATTCGGTAGAAAAAGCTTTACAGGGATGACTAAGACAGCAAAATTTGTTGACCTTCTTGCAGAAGGAAAGATAGAGGGGACTGTATGTAAACAGTGCGGTGCCAAGTATTTTCCACCAAGGGCAGACTGTGCTGCATGCCTTTCAAAGGATATGGACTGGTTTGAGATGCCCAAAAAGGGTAAACTCGAGACATACACAATAGCATACTATGCACCTTATGGGTTTGAGAAGGACTGCCCCTACACAATGGGTGTAGTAGAGTATGACGGCGGCCTGAAGCTCTTTGCCAGGCTTTCCGGTGACCTGAAGCCAGAGGATATAAAGGTGGGGATGGATGTATCCATCAGACCCATTAAATATGAAGACGGTCAGCTGTCCTTTGAGATAACAAAGGCCTGAAAACAGGATAAAAAATTAAGGGCTGCCTTCAGGCAGCCCTTTTGTTTGTTCAGGTTTTTTCCGACAATAGCATCTTTATAGTTGGGATGAGCTCTGTGTGCATGGCCTTCTTTGGGACATATGCACTTGCACCGGCAAGGGTGGCATCTTTTTTGTAGACCTCATCTTCATGTATGGAGAGTATTGCCACACGGGCACATGGATCCATATTCTTTATCTGCTTTGTTGCCTCAATACCATTTATGCCGGGCAGGCTTATATCCATTATCACAATACTGGGTAATATATCCCTTGCCACAGCAACAGCCTCTTCACCGGTTTTTGCACTAACAATCCTGTAATCGGGAAATATGGAACATAGCCAGTCTTTAAGGGATTTTCTTACAAAGTCATGGTCTTCTACGATGAGGATGTTATGCCCCAAAAGATGCTCCTTTTATAGAGGAAAGGCGAGACGTTTAAATCCTACTTTTTTAAGAAGGGGGGTTAGGTGGGGGTAAGATATGGCGTCTCGCCCGGTGAGTATTGACATATTCAGGTGCATCTTCATGTGATAAATTTAGCAATCTCCTTATTTTTTGTATGTAAGGAGTTTTTGAATTTTTTTGTAAGGATTGTTTGATAAAATCTGTAATATCAAAGGCATTAGATTTGGGGTATCTTTGATTTATACCGCAAGGCCTGTATCATAACAAACCAATATGCAAAATCAAAATAGGTCTCAAGGATGTGCCCAGGGGCAAAATCAATCTACCGTTGTTATGCCGTGTCTTATGGCAAACTTAACAAGACCTGTTATATCGTTTATATTGAGCTTCTGCATAATCCTGCTCCTATATGTCTCCACTGTCTTGGGTGAGATAAAAATCTTATTGGCAATCTCAGAGCTTGACTTGCCCTCCACTACGAGTTTGAGTATCTCCATCTCCCTCGGGCTTAGCTGTGACAGGATGCTGTCCTTATCCCTTGTCCTCCTCTGTCTGAAATAATCATCTATGACCTGTTCAGAGATTTTTTTGCTGAGATATCGTCTACCTGAGGCCACTGTTATCACAGCATTTATTATCTCTGTTGCCGCTGACTCTTTTAATATATAGCCTGTTGCACCTGCCTCTATGGACCTGTGGACATACTCTGGTGATGAGTGCATGGATAGTATAATAATGCTTGTGTATGGTGATACCTCTGTTATCTGTCTTGTAGCCTCTATCCCATCCAGTTCCGGCATGGCAATATCCATGATAACTACATCTGGTTTGATATTCTTAACCTGCCTGACAGCCTCCCTTCCATTGTCAGCATCACCGATCACCACAATGTTCTCTCTGGACTCAATAAGGAGTTTAAGCCCTTCTCTCAGGACAGCATGGTCATCGGCGATGAATACAGTAATCTTATCTGATTCTCTCTTTGGCATGGTCACCTTTTATTCGTTATATCATCTACACAGAATCATTATTAAACAGGGACATCCACTATAATCTTTGTCCCTTTTCCCTTCTGAGATTCAATGCGTATATTACCTTTTATAGATATTGCCCTCTCCCTCATTGTGGTCAAACCCCACTTTATTCTTTTTTCCTTAAAACCCTCACGATTTATGGCCTGTTTTATCCCCTTGTTGTGGTGGGCTACCTCTTCCATGTCAAAGCCTGTGCCATTATCCTCTATGGAGAGATGGAGTATACTGTTTTTAACATAGAGTCTGATTAAGACCTCTGTTGCCCTTGAGTGTTTTGCTATGTTGGTCAGCGCCTCCTGGGATATTCTAAAAAGCGCATTCTCAACAGACACGCTGGGCCTCTCAGCCGGGTCATCCCCATCCACAGCAACAGCTATCCCTGTCCTTGTGCTATACAACCTCCCGTACCATCTAAGACCGGCTAAAAGCCCGTAGTCATCAAGGACAGAAGGCCTAAGGTCGCTCATGACATCACGGATCTTCTCTGTTGTCTGTTCCAGGATGATTAGTGAATCCTTTAAACGAGACATGACAGTATCCGGGGCATCCTGCAATTGAGAGGCAATAATGTTCAGATTTATACTTAAGGCAGTTAAGTTCTGACCAACACTATCGTGGAGCTCCTGGGATATCCTCCTCCTCTCGGTCTCCTCTATCTCCACAAGCCTTGTTGATAGTGCCCTGAGCTGCTCTTGCTGTTCCAGTAGCTCTCTTTCTGCCTTTTTTCGCATGGTAATATTCTTTGCTGTACCTTCATAGTAGGCTACCTTACCTTTTTCATCACGGACAACATGGGCATTAATAGATATCCAGATGGTCGAGCCATCCCTGTGATACTGACTTGCCTCAAAACCCTTTACATAACCCTGTGACTCTATGAGCCTTTTAAACCTTACCCTGTCCTCAGGATTTACATAGTGTTGTTGTATGTCTTTTACAGTATTTATCATCTCTTCCGGGGATTCAAAGCCATACATGCTGGCAAGGGCAGGGTTTACCAATAGATAACGGCCTTCAGGGGTTGTCTGAAATATCCCCTCCGAGATATTCTCAAATATATTTCTATACCTCTCTTCACTCTTCTGGAGTGCATATTCTGCCTGTTTTCTGTCTGTCTCATCGGTGTAGACAGTAACTATCTCCCCAGATGGAAGTCTGTATAGATAGTTATCCCGCCAGCCCTCTATACGCTCATCACTATATAGCCCTATAGGGTGGTGTTCTGGTATCCCTGTTCTGTATACCTTCTTTAATACCTCTACAAGACCGAATCGGTGGATACCAGGGAAGACATGGTCAACCCTCTTACCTATTACCTCTTCACCCTTTACCTTTTCAATGGTCTCTGCACCTCTGTTTAAGTCTTTTATGATAAATGTCTCTCCATTATCCTGGGTCTCATAGATGATAACGCCTATCTTCATATTATTTAAGAGCTCCCTGTATCGCTCTTCACATGCCGTTAGTTCCTTTTCTACCTCCATACAGGTATGTTTTTTCTTTTCTTTTGATGCCTTGGACAAAAGGGAGGTAAATATCTTGTTGTCTGTTATTACAATACCGTCAGAATCTTTGTGTAGGTTCTGGAGGCCATCTTTTATATCCTCGACAACTATAAGTCTTGCGTCAGGAAGACCATTTTTTATAAGAGACCTGATAGCGGTTAAGTCCCTATTTTTTTGTCCTGTAATCAATACAACCCCATGTTTTTGCTGAACAGTTTTCTTCATAAAAATCATCCATTATTCAAAGGGCATTATGATGACCTTAAGGCAATCTTCCCCTCTTGCAACAATATCAAACCCCATGCCAATGTCCTTAAGACTAAGCCTGTGGGTAATCAGGTCTGTGACAGTGATTATCTTTTTTTCTATAAGACTAAGGGCCTTTATATTATCCATAGGTGCAGCACCATAACAGGTCTTTATAGTTACATCGTTTCTCCAGAATGGGCTCAGGTCTATCTCCACCATATCCCCTGGGTTGGGGACAGCAAAAAAGAGTATTGTCCCGCCTCTCTCCACAAGTTTTAGGGACTGCTGTGCTGCTGATAGGGAGCCAGCACAGACTATTACCTTGTCTGCAAGCCTGCCATTATTCTTTGTCCTCAAGGTGCCCTCTATATCCTCTCGGGCATGTAGGGCATCCCCTACGCCTAATCTCCTTGCTGCCTCAAGCCTGTAACCATCTATGTCTGTTGCAAAAATCTTGCCTGCACCGTGGCTAAGGCACATTTTAATCATCAGTAATCCTGCAATACCGCATCCAAGGACTATAACCGTATCACCCTCTTTTAGGTCTATGGCATCTATGCCCCTCACTACAGTCCCCAGAGGCTCTACAAACGACCCCTCTTCATAGGATACAGTATCGGGCAAAACAAGTGTCCCTGTCTCAACGCTTTTCCCGGATACCCTAAGGTATTCAGAAAAGCCGCCGTGGGTAAAATTATTCTTTGTCTGGAAGAAATGGCAGGCTGTTTCGTGTCCACGCTGGCAAAAGTAACACTGGCCGCAGGGGACATGGTGTGTGGTAAAGACCCTGTCTCCTTTCTTGAATTGTTTTACACTGTTACCTACATCTACTACCTCCCCGGCTACCTCGTGGCCTAAAACAAGGGGTGCCTTTTTTATACGATACCACTCAAGGACATCGCTGCCGCATATACCACTTGCCATGACCTTTATAAGTATATCATGGGGGCCTACCTCTGGAACAGGCATCTCCTCCAGTTCCACCCTTTTGTTATTATAATACATCCCTACCAGCATCTATCAGGTTTTCCTCTTCTTGTTCCCCTCTAACCTGTTTTTCTCTTCCAGGAAAAACTCAAAGGCAGCCTCTGGCTTTTCTCTATCGTGGACAATCTTCCTTATCGCCTTTATCATGGCAACAGGGGAATCAGACTGGAATATGTTGCGGCCCATATCCACACCTGCTGCCCCATCCTGGATGGCACGGTAGGCCATGGTAAGGGCATCCTTTTCCGGGAGTTTCTTGCCGCCAGCAATAACTATAGGAACCGGGCATGATGCAGTAACAGTATCAAAGTCTTTTTCCGTATAATATGTCTTTACATAGGTCACACCGAGCTCAGCAAGTATCCTTGAGGCAAGGCGCATATACTTTGCATCCCTTCCCATATCCTTACCCACTGCTGTTACACCAAGGACAGGTATACCGTAGCGGTTTCCCATATCCACAAGTCTTGTCATGTTATGGACAGATTTGGTCTCGAATTGACCGCCTATAAAGACCTGGACAGCCATGGCAGCTACATTTAGGCGTATTGCCTCATCTATATCTATGGCAATCTCCTCATTGGAGAGTTCGTTTAAGACACTGGGTCCCCCGCTTGCCCTTAAGACTATCCCTTTATCAAAGGTAGGCGGTATTATAGCCCTCAATATCCCACGGGTCAGCATAAGTGTGTCTGCATATGGCAGAAGGGGCAGGATTGTTACATCTACACGTTCAAGGCCTGTTGTAGGTCCCTGAAAATATCCATGGTCAATGGCGAGCATTACGGTCTTACCTGTTTTTGGATTAAATATCTTGGACAGACGGTTTTTCATGCCCCAGTCCAGATTATTACAGCCCTTCAGGAAAAAAGGTCTGTTCTTTACAGGGATATCCGTGTAAAACTGTTTTTCCCTTTCTGATTCATCTACCTCTGGCATAATTTCTCCTTTCTTTTTAAGAGGTTTTAAACCTATCCCTTTCCTGGGATATGGTTTTAATAATCCAATAAAATTCAATCCTGCCAAGGCAGGAGCAAAAAGCCTAATAGACAGAATGTAGACTATAGACTACAGACTTTTTTAATTTATAATCTCACAGCTTACTAAAACGAAGTTGATTTATAACTTCATTAAATACCTTATACGGGTATTGCAATAAAAAGTACGGCAAAAGCATGGCAGTTACAGTTTGTTGTATTTTACATCAAATCAAATAAAAGTAGTTAACCACCCTGCATAAGAATAATAACAGACATATTGAAAAACGTCAACGCATAAAAGACGCAGCATTGATAGTGGTTAAGGATACAGGATGTGAACACAATTTGTATATCTTGTGAATAAAAAAAGGTCACATAAAAACCATGGAAATCACAGCCCCTGCAAGGACAATGTAGATAATGTCAATCTTTTTAAAGAGGGCAAAAATAGCACCGGCGCATAGGAGGGCCTTAATAGCATTCCATGAGACGGCAAACGCAAACTTAAATGTAACAAACAGGAGGAGTCCAACAAAAGAGGCAAATATGCCTTTTGTAGCATTTTGAAAGACCACAGAACCCTTGAGCCTGTTGAATATATCTCCGCCAAGGATAAGGAGTGTAAAGGATGGGATAAATATGGCCAGGGTGGCAATGGATGCACCAGCTAAACCATTGGTGAGAAACCCCACAAATGTAGCCGTGATAATAATAGGGCCCGGTGTTACCTGACCCAGTGCTATACCATCCATAAAGGTCTTGCTATCTATCCAGCCCCTGGCATGAACCACCTCCTGGAGCATAAGGGGAAGCGATGCAAAACCACCGCCAAAGGCAAATAAATCGATCTTCAACATGAGCAGTGCAAGCTCAAAGAGCCTTTTATTTACTGCGAATAGTATTATGACACCCAGGGCAGTAAAGGCAACAGGGAAGAGAAAAAGATACACAGACCTGTTTCTATTTCCATTTTCTTTTGCAGATGCGGGATTTTTTTGTGCCTTATATATAGCCATGCCTACCAAGGCTGCACCTATTATGACAAGAAAGGGGCTTATACCAGCCCAGAAGGCACCAGCAGATAAAAGGGCTATAATGATATCCCCATATCCCTTCATGGTATCCCTTCCGAATATGTATGTTGCATTGGCTACAATAGCCACCACTATAACCTGTAGACCATTAAAGAGGGATGTAACCAAAGGTAGACCACCATAGATGGTATATAGCCAGCTCAAAAAGAGCATAAAGGCAAAGGCAGGCAGACCAAAACCAGAAAAGGTAGCAATAGCCCCTGGCAGCCCCCTTTTTACAAGGCCCACATACCCGGCCATCTGCATGGCAGTAGCCCCTGGAATTGATTGGCATAGTGCAACACCGTTTTTGAATTCATCCTGGCTTAACCACATATATTTTTTTACCGACATCTCCCTGATATATGCCACCATGGTCGGTCCGCCAAAGGCTGTTGCCCCGAGCCTAAGAAAAGACAGAAATAGTTTTGAGAGGGATACCTCTTTTTTTTCTTCTTTGTTTTTCATGGAATATGTATTCTACAATCTTTTAAGGGCCTTTGCACTATACTACAAAGACCTCTGCTGCCCCATATTTTCACCTTTTAAGAAATATCTCAGGCAATATAAGGGAGAGCTTAGGGACATATGTGAGGACAAGGAGGCAACCTATAAATATGGCAATATAGGGCAATATTGCCCTACCTATCTCCACCAGGGAGCGTCTCATGATAGCCATTGAGACAAAGAGATTCAGGCCAAAAGGTGGTGTAAGGAATCCGCATTCGATATTTATAATCATTATAATCCCAAAGTGGATATAGTTTATATCGTATCTCGATAGGGTCTCTACGAGGACAGGGGATATGACAATGACAGCAGTAACAATATCCATAAGCCCGCCTATTATGAGTAATATACCGTTTATTGCCAGCAGGAATAGCCATCTGCTTTCTATATTTTTTATTATTATCTCTGCAAGCTTTACAGGTATCTGTTCCACTGTCAAAAGCCATATAAAGGTCATGGCGCATGAGAGTATAAACAGGAGACAGCCTGAGAGTATTGCCGAATCCCTGCATATATTCAATAGCCTGCCTATCTTTAGCTCTTTATATATGAATATCTCTACAAATAGGGCATATACCACAGACACTGCTGCTGCCTCAGTAGGGGTAAACACGCCGCCGTATATCCCCCCCAGGACAATAAGGGGCAGTATCAATGCCCAGAGACCGTCTTTTATAATCTTTATACCCTCTTTGAATGTGTAGCCACCTTTTGAATACCAGCCGTGTCTTTTTGCCATAACATAAGAATATGTCATGAGACTGAGCCCGATAAAGATGCCCGGCAAGAATCCTGCCATGAATATCTCTGCCACAGATACATTCATGACAAGGGCATATAGTATCATTGGTATGCTCGGGGGGATGAGGATGCCCAGGGAGCCCGATGATGTGAGGAGGCCTATAGAGAATCGTTCTCCGTATCCCTCCTTTATCAATGCAGGCATCATTATACTCCCAATGGCAATAACCGTGGCCGGGGAAGAGCCGGATATGGCTGCAAAAAACATACATGCCATAACAGATGCCAGGGCGAGCCCACCTGTGAACCTGCCCACAAATAACTTCATTATATTCACAAGCCTCTCGGATATGGCGCCCTCGGCCATTATATTCCCGGCAAGGATAAAAAAAGGGACACCGAGGAGTATAAAGTTATCCAGTCCATTAAAAAGTTGCTGGATAAGGGATGTCAGGGGTGTATGGGCTACAAAAAATAGGTATATGGCAGTTGTTGTTACAAGGGCAATGGATATGGGTACGCTCAATGTTAGGAGGACAAAGAAGCATATAAAGATGAGGGTGAGGTTCACCGTGCCTCCTTTTTGCGGACCTTTTCGTATGGCTCATTTCTTAAAAATCTCCTGAAGTGTTTCCATGACAGGGCAAAGAACCTGAAAGACATGGTCAGGGAGAAAAGGGGTATGGAGATATAGGGGATATACATGGGCATCTGCATTGCCGGGCTTTTCACACCGAATTTTATAACAGACTGTATGTGCATTATGCCATAGTAGATAAAAAGCAGCACAGCAAGACCTGATATGAGGTATGCTAAGGTCTTCAGGGCGTGGCTTATCCTGTCCGGCATGTATTCTGTAAGGGCCTCCATGGAGAAATGGGTGCCGTATTTAACACCTATAGATGCACATAGATATGTTGTAAAGATTATCATATAGTTGGCAAGCTCCTGGAACCAGGAAAAGGAATAAGATACAGTATATCTCAGCATTGTCTCAAAGAAGGTAAGGATAGCAAGACCTAAAAGTGTAATACCTGCTGTCCACTCCTCCAGTTTATTGATTTTTTTTATAAGGTTATCCATGAGATATGAAAAAGGGGTCTTAATGACCCCTTTTTGTTTGGTCTATTTCTTCTTGGAATAGTAGTCTATCTTTTTCATGTAGAAATTATACCATTCTGCACCGAATACCCCTTTATATTTCTCGAGGACTGGCTTTACAGCATTCCTGAAGGCCTTGAGTTCGTTTTCTGTGAGTATTACCACATCCACCTTCTGTGCCTTTGCCTTATCAAGGGCCTCTACTCTGTTTTTGGCGTTTTCCTCACGGTTTACCTTGACCTGTACATCTGCTGCCTCACGGAATATCTTCTGTTGCTCCGGTGTCAGAGAGTTCCAGAACTTCTTGTTAACTATAACAGGGCACTCTGTGAGTATGTGGTTTGTTATGGTGGCAAACTTGTTTACCTCTGTGAATTTCATCATGATAGAGGTATATATGGGGTTGTCCTGACCGTCAATGACCTTCTGCTGTAGCGCATTATATATCTCCGGGAATGGAAGGGGTGTGGGGTTTGCACCCAGTGCCTTGAATGTGTCGATAAATACAGGGCTTTCAATAACCCTTATCTTTAAACCCTTCAAGTCCTCAGGTTTACGTATCGGTCTTTTTGAGTTTGTGATGTCCCTGAACTCATTTTCTGTATACCCAATAAAAATGAAACCCTTTTCATCACAGAACTTTGCAAACCTCTCCCTAACCTCTTTATCATCGAGGACCTTATATGCCACCTCCCTGTTAGGGTATATAAATGGAAGCTCTATTATGCCCATCTGGGGGACAAAGTTAGAGAGGACACCTGAGGTAACCGCTGTCATGTGAAGTGTCCCTGACTGGACCTGCTCTGTCATGGAACGCTCACCACCTAACTGGCCAAGCGGGAATACCTGCACCTCTATCTCACCCTTTGTCTTTTCTGTCACGTATTTGGCAAATGCAACAGCAGCCTTGTGCTGGGGATGGACAGGAGGCCCCACATGGCCATATTTGACAATGACCTTGGCCTCGGCAAGGACAAAAAAGGATGCCATAAAGGCAAGCACAACGAACCCGATAAAAATAGCTCTTTTCATCATCTGTTCCCCCTTTGTTTTTTATTATTTTTTAAGTTTTATACAAAAAATCACCTATGTCAATAAAAAATCTTGTTTTCCATTGACTAATCCACATATATCTAATAAGATTTTTATTATGATTGAATTCTTAAGGGACCTTTTCTTAGACCTCTACGAGAATTTTACAGACATCTTTCTCAATATAATTGTCATGATTATTGTCATGATAGGTGGCTTTATAATAAGTTGGTTCATAAAAAAGCTCTTGGCAAAGCTGTTGATGATATTCAAATTCGACAGGTGGGCAGAGGATGCAGGGATTGTCAACTTCCTCAAAAAAGGAGGGGTTACAACGCTGCCATCCATGATTATAGGCAAGATAGCCTTCTGGCTTTTTATAGTCGTATTCTTCTCATTCGGCCTTAATTTTATAGGTATAAGTCAGTTCAGCGAATATGCATCAAGGATATCCGCAGCCCTACCCAGCATTATTGTGTCCCTTTTGATTGTGGTGATGGGGATTATATTCAGTAACTTTCTCAGCAGGCTAATCTACATGGCCTGTGAGAACGCAAACATTAAATATGGGGACTTAATATCCAAGAGCATAAGGATATTCCTCATCATCATCACCTTTGGCATAGTCTTTGAGTATATCGGGATAGGAAACACCATCATAAACATTAGTTTTCTTATTATTTTCGGCGGTATTATATTGACCCTTTCCCTTGCCCTTGGCATAGGCCTAAGCAACGTCGTGGGGGACTTGATAAAGGACAGGGTGAAACTCAAATGGGAAAAAAGACATAAACCAGAGGGTTCAAATATGGAGGAGGAAACCAGAAAACCACTCTAATGCAAGGTCAATAGCCCTCTGTCTATGGTCTGGGTGGGATAGAATATGATCCCCCCCTTTTATAATCTCAAGCCTCTTTGGTTCCTTGATGCTGTTAAAGATAGTTATGCCCTCATGATAAGGGACAACCTCGTCCATATCACCGTGTATACCCAGGGCATGGGAGACGTTCTTTGCCTCGGCAAGGATATCATACCTTGAAAAATCATCAAAGATGTCATCGCTGAATCTTATATCAGATATGGTATTTCCTTTTTCCCTCTTAAGTGTATAAGGTGTTGCCCAGAAGGAAAGACACCTTATTTTTTTGTCCCTTGAGGCCTTTATCAGGCCTGTGACACCCCCGAAACTGCTGCCCAGAATACCAATTCTCTCCGGGTCTATCAGCCTGTGTCCTGAGATGTATGCCGTGACACAGTCGAGGTTCTCTATCCTTATGGTAAGGGTTGTGTCCTCAATCCTCCCTGTGCTTTCTCCACAGCCATGGTAATCAAATCTGCATGTGGCGATTCCGGCCTCCCTGAAGACCTCTGAGACAGCAATATATTTAGAACTCTCTTTAGAACTGACAAGCCCATGGGATAGTATGACACAGGGGTATTTTCCCTCTTTATCAGGGGTTATAATGACCCCCTTTATTCTATTATACTGTGATTGAAGCTCGAAGACCTCTGTCATGGCATCATTCCTCCATATCTGTCAAGCAGTATCTGTTCCAGGGGGATAAGATTCAGGACATCCTCCCTGTTGTATTCCAGAAGTAGATTAAGGGCATCAATTCTACCTTTTTTTACGTATATCTCCCAGAGGGTCATGGCATTATAGCCGTTTATACCCTCTGTCTTTCTCTTTATCCCGAACATCTTTTCCAGTTCCTTGAGACCCCCTTTAATACCCAGCCTCCTTTTAATCTTCAAGAGGTCAATGGACTTATGGGTAGATTTAAGGTCAAGGTCAAGGCACTTTTTAATCTGAGGCAGGTCAAAGTAGTCGCCATTGAAGGTTACAATGGTATCGGCGATGTTTATGATGCTTGAGAGGTTGTCTGCTGTTATGCTGCTCCCCTTTAACTGCATAAAACCATAGACATCTGTATAGACACCTATCACGCATATATTGCCTCTTTTGTCTGTTTCAATATCAAGATAAGCCTTCATTATTATCCTTTCTTTAATTTTTTATGTCCTGAGCGTTACAATACCAATTATGCCAAGGGAAAAAAAGAAGATATTTGCAAACCAGGCAGCAAAGATGGGTGGGAATATTTCAGAGTATCCAAATGAAAGGGATATGGAGTGAAAAAACCAGTAGAGTATACCCACAGAGATGCCTGTAAATATCCCCTTTGATATGTGTTTTGTCTTTGCATACCTGAGGCCTACGGAAAAGGCAGCGAAGACCATGATAAGATTTATAAAGGGGAAAGATACCTTATTGTAGAGGTCCACAAGGTAACGCCTTACATCATGACCATCCCTCCTCATCTTTTTTATGTATTTTGATAGTTCACCATAGCCCATATCCTCTGGATTCCTCTCTGTTGCCTTGAATATCGCAGGGTTTTCCTTGATAATATCCTTCATCTCGCTGAAGGTCTTCTTCTCTATGATGGTATCCTTGTCAAAGCTCCTCTCTATAACATTAAAGAATGTCCATGAGCCATTATCCCAGATTCCTTTTTTTGCATCGAGCCTTTTTTTGATTGAATAATCGTCAGACAGCTCAATCACTGTGAGACCATTGATTATATCCCTTTTTGGGTCATAAGAGTCTATGTTATTTATAACATTGCCCCTTTTGAACCATATCCTGTCGTTTTTAAAAAAGACATAGGGCTCTTCTTTTTTTATTTTTACCCTGTATATATAGTCTGATGCAGAGGATGTAAAGGGTTTAATCCATTCTGAAAGCCCGAAGGAGAAGAGAACAAGGGCTAATGAAAGGGCAGCAAAGGGTATCATCATGGAAAGGGTGCTTATACCTGATGTCCTCAAAGTAATAATCTCGTTGTTTCTTATCATGAGTATAAGCTGTATGAGCATGGATATGAGGAATGCAAGGGGCAGAATAAGGTTTATATAATAAGGTGTCCTCAGGATGAGATAAACAATACTGTTTATAAAATTGCCCATAGAGGCAGTAAATATATCCATGTGCTCGAAAAACTCTATGGTTACAAAGACTACAATCCCTGCAATCTCTGTGATGACCAGGTATCTTAATACATGGGTAATGAGGTATCTATTTAGTCTTTTCAATATATCCCTTCCATCTGTGTCTTATCTTCTCTGATATGGTGGTATATTCCTCAAAATTTAGGTTTCTAAGAAAGCCGAGGCCTATGAGGATAACAACGATATTGGGCATAAATGATGTTATAAAGGCTGGCACGCCCAATGTCTTGCCCATATTCTCTGTAAATGCCATCAGCACATAGTACAGGATAAACAAAAGCAGGCTATACAATATGCCTGAAAACTTACCCTCCACCCTCCTTCTTATACCCAGAGGGACAGCAAGGAACATAAAGGAAATGGAAGAAAGGGGTATGGAGAACTTTTTAAATATCTCAAGCATTATGTCGTATCTGTCAAGGGCACTGGCGTTTATCATGGCCTTTTTCAGTTCCTTTGTGTCCATCTCATAGGGTCTTTTCCTCAGAGGGACATTCTGGGGGACATTCTTCTCAAGGTTCATGGAAAATGTGTATTGTTTAAAATAGAGGTTCCTGTATATATCTTTCTTTTTCTCCCATCTATGGAGGTTGCCATCCTCAAGCAAGAAGTTCAAATCAAGGGTTACAGGGTCCAGGTGTATAATACCCCTGTTTGCAGAGATCATCTGCTTTATGTCCCTATCCCTGTCATCGGACACGAGTATCCCGCTCAACCGCTTATTATCCTTATCCACTTTGTCTATGTATATGACAACCCCGGGTATATTGTCGTTAAAAATACCCTCCCTGTCTTCTATGGTGATACCTTTTTTTACTACATTTATAAGTGTCTGTCTGAAGAGATTGCCGCTATTGGGCAGGAGTATAACTGTATTCAAGACCCCCAGAAAGGATATTAAAAACCCTATCAAGACTACAGGTATAAAGAGATACTTGAGGTTTATGCCGCTTGCCTTCAGCGCCAGGACCTCATTCTCTGTGGAGAGCCTGCCCAGGACAACTATTGTAGACAGTAAAAAAGACATGGGCAGGGTAAAGGTTAGATATGGGGGGGAAGAGTATACGATGAGCAGCAAAATATCCTTTATCTCAACGCCTTTGTTAATGATTAAATCAGTGAGCTGTCCTATCCTGCTTATAACCATGATAAAAGTTAAGACAAAGATGGAGAGGAGGAGTATCTGGACTATCTCTTTAAATACATAGAGATATATCTTCTTGTTTAGATATGCCAACAAATTCATTGGAAAAATTTAACATCTATCCATAAGCTATGTCAAATAGAGACCTCTAATCCCATATGTTGAAAACAGTATATAATATTTGAGTATTTTTCCATAATCCTGTATCCTTTTTCTCGGATAGGAATCCATGCCTATGAAGAGGTTTAGACTAATAAGCGATTATAGGCCTTCAGGTGACCAGCCTGATGCCATTGCAAGGATTGCCGAGAACATAAAAAAAGGTGTTAAGCACCAGGTCCTTTTAGGTGTTACAGGTTCAGGTAAGACATTCACCATGGCCAATGTAATAGAGCGTGTCCAGAAGACGACCCTTATCATCTCCCATAACAAGACCCTGGCTGCCCAGTTGTTTACAGAATTCAAGACACTGTTCCCTGAAAACGAGGTCCATTTTTTTGTAAGCTACTATGATTACTATCAGCCAGAGGCATATATACCATCCACAGATACATACATAGAAAAGGACTCATCCATAAACGAGGAGATCGATAAACTGAGGCTTCTTGCCACAAATGCCCTTTTTGAGAGGGAGGACACCATTATTGTGGCAAGTGTATCTTGCATATATGGATTGGGTTCCCCGGAGGCATACTATGGTATGCTTATAAGACTGGAGAGGGGCATGGAGCTTACAAGGCAGGACCTCATGGAGATGCTCATCCAGGGACAGTATGAGAGGAATGACATAGATTTCTATAGGGGAAGATTCAGGGTGAGGGGTCCCCATATTGACATCTTCCCTGCCTATGAGGAGGAGAGGGCATTCAGGGTATCCATAGAGGATGACAGGATTGAGTCTCTCTATATCATAGACCCTTTAACAGGTCTGGTGATGGAGGAGCTACGACAATGCACCATCTTTCCCACATCCCACTATGTCATGCCCAGGCAGACCCTTGAGATGGCCATAGAGTCCATAAGACATGAATTGAAAGAGCATCTGTCAGTGCTTAGAGCTCAGGGCAAGCTCCTCGAGGCACAGAGGCTTGAGATGAGGACAAAATATGATATAGAGATGATGGAGGAGATAGGCTACTGCCAGGGCATAGAAAACTATTCAAGACACCTGACAGGGAGAAGACCAGGTGAGCCACCCCCGACACTCATGGATTATCTACCGAAGGATGCACTTATAATAATAGACGAAAGCCATGTAACCATACCCCAGCTTAATGGCATGTATAGGGGTGACCGCTCGAGGAAACAGACCCTTGTGGAGTTCGGCTTCAGACTCCCCTCTGCCCTTGACAATAGACCTCTTACCTTCGATGAATTCAGGCAGAGGACAAACCAAATCCTCTATGTCTCAGCAACCCCAGCAAGATATGAACTGGAGCAGTCAAAAGGTTGTATAATAGAACAGATAATAAGGCCTACAGGACTCATGGACCCCGAGATAGAGGTCAGACCTGCAAAAAACCAGCTCGAATCTCTCCTTGAAGAGGTGAAGTCCGTAATAGAGAGGGGCGAGAGGGCACTTGTCACCACCTTAACCAAGAGGTTTGCCGAGGACCTGACAGATTACCTCCTCGACAGAGGTATAAAGGCAAAATACCTCCACTCTGACATAGATACCCTTGAACGTGTGGCCATTGTCAGGGATTTGAGGATAGGGAAATTCCATGTCCTTGTAGGTGTGAACCTTTTGAGAGAGGGGCTTGACCTGCCCGAGGTCTCCCTTGTGGCCATCCTCGATGCAGATAAAGAGGGTTTCCTCCGCTCTGAGACCTCGCTGATACAGACCTGCGGGAGGGCAGCAAGGAATATAAACGGTAGGGTAATCATGTTTGCAGATACAGTTACGGCATCCATGGACAAGGCCATATCCGAGACAGTAAGACGTAGAAGAATCCAGCTCGAATATAACAGAACACATGGGATAACCCCGGAGGGTATAAAAAAAGATGTGGTAGACATACTCTCATCCATATACGAAAGGGACTATTATACAGTCCCTGTCCATGAGTTTGAGGAGAAGGGTATAGAGCCCAAAAAGTTGTCAAAGATGCTTAAAAAGCTCAGGAAAGAGATAAACGAGGCGGCAAAGAGATGGGATTTTGAGAAGGCTGCCCAGCTTAGGGACCGCCTTCTAAAACTCGAAAAGATGGAGATTAAGCTATGAACAATAAACCTCCCTACAGTAAAGACAACAGGATAACAGACAGGGCAGAGAAGATAGCCCCCTTTTATGTCATGGAGCTTTTGGAGAAGGCAAAGGCAATGGAGGCAAAAGGAGAGGATATCGTCCACATGGAGGTAGGCGAACCGGATTTCCCAACACCGGAGCTGGTGAAAAAAGAGGCGATAAGGGCAATAGAAGAAAACCACACATTTTATACCCATAGCCTCGGTATAACAGAACTCAGGGAGCGTATAGCAGAACATTATCTTGCAACAGAGGGTATTAATATATCCCCTGAGAGGATTGTTATTACCAATGGCACATCAGGAGGGTTTCTCATGCTTTTTTCCGCCCTTCTTGAAAGCAAAAAGATACTTGCCCTCTCTGACCCTGGGTATCCCTGCTACAGGAATTTTGGTTATCTTACCGGGACAGATATAGCCCTCATACCTGTAAGCCACGAGACAAGGTTCCAACTAACTGCAGAACATATAAAGGGGCTTAAGACCCCCCCTGACCTTATAGTCATCTCCAACCCGTCAAACCCCACCGGGACAGTATATGAAGAACAGACCATTAAAGACCTCTACAATGCTGTCTCTGAGAAAGGCGGGATAGTCATCGTTGATGAGATATACTCAGGATTGAGCTACATAGGGAGGATACGGTCTGCTGCCTCTATCTCTGATGAGATAATTATTGTGAATGGGTTTTCCAAGACCTATGCCATGACAGGCTGGAGACTGGGCTGGATGGTTATACCGAGGTGGCTTGTAAGACCTGTGCAGAAGATCGCCCAGAATGTATTCATATCCCCGCCGTCTGTATCCCAGTATGCAGCCTTAAAGGCATTCGAGGCCAGCCATGACCTGGAGGTGATGAGACAGACATATAGGCAAAGAAGGGATTTTATGATGTCAGAGCTCAAAGATATGGGCTTTCATATACCTGTTACCCCGGAAGGTGCATTCTACATCTATGCAGGTATTAAAAAATGGGGGATAGACAGTATGGAGTTTGTGGGGAGGGTACTGGAGGAGGCAAAGGTGGCAGTTACCCCGGGCTATGATTTCGGCACATACAGGGCAGGGGAGCACATACGTTTTTCCTATGCCAACAGCCTTGAAAGGCTTAAAGAGGGCTGCAGGAGACTTAAATTGTGGCTTGATAGCAGATGCCAATGAAAAGACCAAGAAAGACAATAAAAACGCCAGTGTCTCCTGATGAGAGACACGATACCATAAGAAAGGACATAATCTCCCTCCTTGAGGAATACACCCTCTCTGCAAGGGAGATATCCCGTTACATAAAGATACAGGAAAAAGATGTGGCCTCCCATTTAGAGCACATAAGAAAGACCCTGAATAAGGGAGGGGATAGGCTCATAATAGAATCAGCAAGGTGCGAGACATGCAATTTTGTCTTTAAAAAAAGAGATAGGCTCACAAACCCGGCCAGATGCCCTTTATGTAGAGGTAGACTCATTAGTCCCATGCTGTTTTCCATAGAGAAAAAGGGGTAAAGATATTCTTTGCTTTTAATTTTTCCTGTTTAGGGTTAAACTAATTCTGTGGCACATCCATGAGAAACCTATGGATAAATAGCTGGTTTTTAATGGCTATAAAAATTAATAGTTCAGGAGAATAGGATATGACAACGACAAGATGGAAGATTGACTGCGTTATATACGACTGTGACGGCGTGCTTTTTGATTCCCTTGATGCAAACAGGAGACTCTATAACTATATAGCCACATCCATGGGGAGGGGGGAGCTCTCAGAGGATGAGATAAAATACTGTCATACCCATACTGTCTTTGAATCACTGAAGTTTATGTTTAAGGAACCAGAGATGGAGAAGAAGGCAGTAGAGTTTCTAAAAAACCATGTGGAGCTCAAGGACTATATCGTCTATCTCAAGATGGAGCCCAATCTTCTCACTGCGCTGGATATGTTGAAATCAAGGGGTATTTTAAGGGCTATAAGCACAAACAGGACCACATCCATGAAACATATAATGGAGAGGTATAATCTTTGGCCCTATTTTGATATGGTGGTTACTGCCCTGGATGTGGCAAACCCAAAACCACACCCTGAATCAGTGGAGAAGATCCTTGCAGGTTTTGATATTAAAAGAGAGAATGTCATCTTTATAGGTGACTCAGAGGTGGACAGGCAGACTGCTGTCTCTGCCGGGGTTAGATTTATAGCCTATAAGAATAAAGACCTTACCTGTGATGGCTTTATAGATGACCATCTCTCTCTGATGGATCTTCTTTCAGACGGGGATACTCGCCAGGTATAGACTTTTTCCTGTTTATAAGGCTGTTTATCAAGGTAAACACAGGGCCTGACAGGAGATACATGGTGGCAAGCACAAAGAGGGTCACCTTTGGTTCTATAAAGATGATAACAAGAAGCAGGATAACGGCAAGGGTGGAGCGGAATGGTTTGCCTTTGAAGAATGCCATATCCTTAAAACTGTAATACCTTACGTCGCTTACCATTAAAAATGCCAGTATATACACCAGTATAGGCATGACTATGGTCTTCAGCTCGCTTTTATATCCAAGCCATGAATAGAAAAGGACACTCCCTGCTATTATTATGGCTGCTGCAGGTATGGGTAGTCCGAGAAAGTGTTTTTTCTGGACATTGTCTACCTGGATGTTGAAACGGGCAAGCCTCAGTGCACCACAGGCAACATAGAGAAATGCTGCAAGCCAGCCAAACCTACCGTAACCCTTAAGTGCCCATATATAAACAAGGAGCCCAGGGGCAACACCAAAGGCAACGAGGTCGCACAGAGAGTCGTATTCCACACCAAAGCGGCTACTTAACCCGGTCATCCTTGCTACCCTGCCATCGAGCATATCGAATATCCCTGATATGAATATGGCTATGCTTGCATATATGAATTTGCGGTCTATAGTGGAGATAATGGAATAGAAACCGGATAGCAGACTTATAGAGGTCAATAGATTGGGCAGTATATATATGCCCTTGCCTTTTTTCTTTCTCATCATGTCCCCCTTTTTGCTATCATTGTCATGCCTGCCTTTGTCCTACTATCTAATGATACCATAGTTTTATAGTTTTGTGGAAAATAAATATCCACCCTTGAGCCAAATGCAATGATACCAATGGGTTCACCTTTTTTTACATGGTCGCCCTCTTTTACATATGATGTAATCCTGCGGGCAAGAAAACCTGCTATCTGGACAACGAGTATCCTTTCGTCGTTGTTTTCTATGAGGATATAGTTCCTCTCATTATCCTTGTCTATGTCCTTTTTAAATGCAAGGGCAAACTCACCGTCTCTGTGTAAAACCCTTTTTATTACACCGTTACATGGCGCCCTATTTACATGGACATCTGTGAGGGACATAAAGATACTCACCCTTGTTGTCCTCTGTTTCAGGAATTCTTCCTCTTCCATCTCCCTTATATCCATAACCCTGCCATCAGCAGGAGATATAAGCTCATCCTGATTATCATAGGCAGGTGACCTTTTTGGGTTTCTAAAGAAATATAGACAGAAGAGGAAGAAAATAAAGACTATGTATGGGACAACAGGTATCTTAAAGAGAAACAGGGCAATAGAGAAGGCAAGGGAGATGGCCATAAATGCCAGCCCCTCCCTTGCAAATGGAAAACCCCTCAACCCTTTCTCCCTATCCATTTCATCATTGATCTCAATTCTTTACCAACCTTTTCAATGAGGTGTTCGCTGTCCATCCTTTTTATGGCATTATATACAGGCCTGCCTGCCATGTTCTCCAGTATCCATTCCCTTGCAAACTCACCTGTCTGTATCTCATCGAGGATCTGCCTCATCTCCTCCCTTGTATCCTCGTTGATTATCCTCCTGCCCCTTGTCATGTCACCGTATTCTGCTGTATCACTTATAGAATAACGCATATAGGATATGCCACCCTCATACATTAGGTCTACGATGAGTTTGAGCTCGTGGAGACACTCAAAATATGCAATCTCCGGCTGATAACCTGCCTCGACAAGGGTATCAAAACCAGCCCTCACAAGCTCTGATGCACCCCCGCAGAGGACTGCCTGTTCGCCAAAGAGGTCTGTCTCTGTCTCCTCGGCAAAGGTTGTCTCTATAACCCCTGCCCTTGTGGCACCTATACCTTTTGCATAGGCAAGCGCCTTCTTCATTGCCTTCTTTGTAAAGTCCTGATAAACTGCAACGAGAGACGGAACCCCTGCCCCAGATACAAACTCCCTCCTTACAAGGTGACCCGGCCCTTTTGGTGCTATCATTATAACGTCCACATATGGCGGCGGGACAATCTGACCGTAGTGTATGTTGAAACCATGGGAGAATACAAGGGTATCTCCTTTTTTCAGGTTTTTCTCTATCTCTGTGGAATAAAGCTTTGCCTGGACATTATCCTGGGCAAGGATCTGTATTATGCTTGCCTCTTTCGAGGCCTTCTCTGCACTGACAGGTTTGAACCCATGCTCTATGGCAAGCTTATAGTTAGGTGTGCCCTCAAGCTCTGCCACAATGACATCCACACCACTGTCTCTTAGATTCTGGGCCTGTGCATGACCCTGGCTGCCGTATCCTATAATAGCAACCTTTACACCCTTGAGTATCCCTAAATCAGCATCCTTATCATAGTAGATCTTAGCCATCTTCTCCTCCCTTTGATTGTTTTTCTCTTATCTTTATTACTTTTTCTCCCCTTGCTATGGCTACAGGCCCTGTCCTGACAAGCTCTTTTATGCCTATAGGTTTTAAAAGCTCGAGAAAGGCCTTTATCTTGTCTTCATCGCCTGTGATGAGGAGGGTGTATGTCTTGGGTGAGACATCTATTATCTTCCCCCTGAATATCTCTACCATCCTCAAGACCTCTTCGCGTTTCTTTTCCTCGGCATTTACCTTTACAAGGACCATCTCCCTGGAGACATAGTCCATCTCCCTGAAGTCTGTAACCTTTATGACATTTATCAGTTTGTTGAGTTGCTTTAGAATCTGCTCGATTATCGTGTCATTGCCTGATGTAACAATGGTCATAGTAGATATGGTAGGGTCAAGGGTCTCGGCAACACACAGGCTTTCGATGTTGAAGCCCCTGCCGCTGAATAACCCTGCAACCCTTGAAAGGACACCAAACTCATTTTCCACAAGCACAGAGATTATATGTCTCAACTTACCCTCCTAAACAAGTAACATATCTCTTAAGGCAGCCCCTGCAGGTACCATGGGATAGACGCCCTCCTCAGGGTCAACATGGACATCGATAAATGTTGGCCTCTTATTGGCAAATGCCTCTTTCAATATCCTGTCTACATCTTCCTCTTTTTCTATCCTGTATCCCACTGCATTGTATGCCTGGGCAAGCTTAACAAAATCAGGGGCATAATTCATGTGTGTCCATGTGTATCTCTTTCCGTAGAATAGTTCCTGCCACTGTCTTACCATACCGAGGAAACCATTATTCAGTATCACGACCTTTACCGGGAGATTGAACTGGACTGCTGTTGCCAGTTCCTGTATATTCATCTGTATGCTCCCATCCCCTGCAATGTCTATGACAAGCCTGTCAGGGAAAGCCACCTGGGCACCTATTGCTGCAGGGAAACCATAGCCCATAGTCCCGAGCCCCCCTGAAGTGAGGATTGTCCTTGGTTTATGGAACTTATAGAACTGGGCTGTCCACATCTGGTTCTGACCCACCTCAGTGGATATAATGGCATCGCCTTTTGTAAGGGCATATATCCTCTCTATGACATACTGGGGTTTGAGCTTGCCGTTTTTTGCATATGTCAGGGGATAATCCTTTTTCCAGCTCTCTATCTGGCCGAGCCAGTCCTTTATCCCCTCCTTGTAATCCTTAAGGGAGTCCTTTTCAGCATCAATAAACTCCAGCATCTTCTTGATGACATTTTTAGAGTCCCCAACTATGGGTATATAGACCTTTATGCTCTTGCTGATGGATGTGGGGTCAATATCTACGTGTATTATCTGGGCATGGGGTGCAAACTCCTCTGTGTTCCCTGTTGCCCTGTCATCAAACCTTGCACCGATGGCAATTATGGCATCGGAGTGGGTGATGGCCATATTGGCAGCATATGTGCCGTGCATACCCAGCATCCCGAGAAACTGTCTGTGGTTGCCGGGAAAGCCCCCAAGACCCATAAGTGTATTTGTAACAGGCAGGGATAGCTTTTCTGCAAGCTTTATCAACTCCTGGGAAGCCCCTGATGATATTATCCCGCCCCCTGTGAATAGTATTGGCCTTTTAGATGATAGGATAAGCTTTACAGCCCTTTTTATCTGTCCTGCATGGCCTATATAGGTGGGCTGGTAGCTCCTTATAAATACCTTTTCCGGGTATTTAAAGTCACAGGACTGGGCAGAGACATCCTTGGGTATATCTACAAGGACAGGCCCGGGTCTCCCTGACTTTGCTATGTAGAAGGCCTCTTTTATGATTCTTGCCAGGTCCTTTACATCCTTGACAAGGTAGTTGTGTTTTGTGCATGGTCTTGTTATGCCCACAATGTCTGCCTCCTGAAAGGCATCGTTGCCTATGAGCATGGTAGTGACCTGGCATGTAAACACAACTATGGGTATTGAATCCATATATGCTGTTGCAATCCCTGTTACCGTGTTTGTTGCGCCTGGACCGGATGTTACAAGGCAGACACCTACCTTGCCAGTTGCCCTTGCATATCCGTCAGATGCATGGACAGCACCCTGTTCGTGCCTTACAACAATCTGTCTGATTTCAGGTGATTGGCTTAAGGCATCTGTGATATTAAGTGTTGCACCCCCGGGATAACAGAATATGGTGTCAACACCCTCCATCTTCAAAGACTCTACAAAGATCTGTGAACCTGTCTTTTTCAACCCTTCTCCCCTTTTTTTATTTCTTCTTTAGCCCTTTCCATGATGTCCTTGTAAAAGAGCTTCTTTTTTTTGAGTACCTTAATCTCCAGCTCCTCTTCCTCTGTTAGATATGGTTTTTTAAGGAGCATCTGTAGCCTTCTGTCAAGAGAGGTGTGCTTGCTTTTGGCATTTCTATATACAGCCTCTTTTGATTCGCCCTCTCCCATAACAGTTAAGATGTAATGGTATAAAAAATAATCAAAAATGTCAAATATTCTGTATATATAATTACGAAGGGTCTGGAGATAGCCCCAGATTATAGTTTATAAGGTCTTTTCAGGGTCTCTCAAGGATAATTTACTTTTCCATTGGGGCATCAATGGTGTAGAATATGGAGATGAATATTGTTAAGGGAGGTTGTATGAGATACCCTGAATATAGGCCCAGGAGGCTCAGGAAGAATGAAAAGCTAAGGGGCATGATACAGGAGACAGAATTGTCTGTCCGTCACCTTGTATACCCCATGTTTGTCAAGGAGATGACTGAGAAGAAAGTCCCTGTCCCATCCATGCCTGATGTATATCAATTCTCCATAGAAGGGCTCTTGAAAGAGATAGAAGAGGTTGTGGACCTGGGCATACCTGCCATACTCCTTTTCGGTATACCAGCACAAAAGGACGAGACTGGCACAGGCGCCTATGCAGAGAAGGGCATTGTCCAGGAGGCCACAAGAAGGATAAAAAAGCTATTCGGTGAAGATATACTTGTTATAACAGATGTATGTATGTGCGAATACACGAGCCATGGACACTGTGGCATCATAAGGGATGGTTATGTGGACAATGACGAGACAATAAAACGCCTTGCAGAGATAGCCCTCTCCCATATAAAGGCAGGGGCAGACATGGTCGCCCCTTCAGACATGATGGATGGCAGGGTGAGGTTTATCAGGCAGATGCTCGACATAAACAGTTATTACAACATCCCCATTATGAGCTATGCAGCCAAATATGCATCATGCCTATACAACCCCTTCAGAGACGCTGCAGAGTCAGCCCCCCAGTTTGGTGACAGGAGGTCCTACCAGATGGATGTCCCAAACCAAAAGGAGGCGCTGAGGGAGATAGGCCTTGACATAGATGAAGGTGCAGACATAATCATGGTAAAACCTGCACTTTTCTTCCTCGATATTATTGCCTTGGCAAAGGATAGATTCAACATCCCCATTGCCGCATACTCTGTAAGCGGTGAGTATGCAATGATAAAACACACATCTGCCAAGGGTTATATTGACTATAAAAGGGCTGTCGTGGAGCTTGCAACAGGTATTAAAAGGGCAGGTGCAGATATTATAATCACATACTTTGCAAAGGACCTGGCATCATGGCTCAAAGAGAATTCCCTCTGAGGATGGTTGCATGGGAGCTCACCCGTAACTGCAATCTCAACTGTATCCACTGCAGGGCAGCAGCATCACAGGGGCCACACAAAGGTGAGCTTGACACCTCTGAATGCAAGAAGATATTCGATGATATTGCCTCTTTCTCATCCCCAACCATAATCCTAACAGGCGGTGAACCTTTATTAAGGGACGATATCTTTGAGATTATAGATTACGGGTCTGCAAAGGGCTTAAGGCTTGTTATGGCTATAAACGGGACCCTGCTGGACAGGGAAAAGGCCCTGAGGCTGAAACAGGCAGGGATAAGGCGCATAAGCATAAGCCTTGACGGAAAGGACAAGGAAAAACATGACAGATTCAGGGGGGTGGAGGGCTCATTTGATGCTGTAATGCATGCATCATCCATACTTACAGAGGTCGGTCTTGATTTCCAGATAAATACAACGGTTACAGGGCTTAATGCCTATGACTTGGAGGAGATAAAGGGCCTTGTAAAAAACATAGGTGCCTCTGCATGGCATGTGTTTATGCTGGTCCCTGTAGGCAGGGGCGAAGGGTTCAAGGGAAAGGAGCTGGGTGCAGAGGAATATGAGAGATGTCTTGAATGGCTTTACAGTATCGAGGAGAGAAAAGAACTGGAGATAAAGGTGACATGCGCCCCTCACTATTACAGGATAGTCAAGGAGAGAGGCGGTGTCCCTGCAAGCGCAGGGTGTCTCGCAGGAAAGAGCTTTATGTTCATATCCCACAGGGGTATAGCCCAACCATGCGGTTATCTTGAGATACCATCTGGCAATGTGATGGAGGAAGGGGTTAAAAGGGTATGGGAGGACTCCCACATATTTAAACAATTGAGGGATTTGAGGGCATACAAAGGCAAGTGCAGCAGGTGCAGATATTTAAGTATATGCGGTGGATGCAGGGCAAGGGCATATGAGACAGCTGGCGATTTCCTCCACGAAGAACCCTATTGCTCCTATAAGACCTGAGAGAAAACAATACAAGACCTTGGAGGCATATACTATATAGAGGAGGGGTCATATTCCTCTCGACGCATTACCGTATCATACAGACCAATACCTTCTCCTTCGCGTCGATTGATACCGGTATAGACCAGGCTGGGGTCTTCATACCGCTTGAACTTGTACACAGCGTCGTTCATGAGAGCACTGTTGAACACACCCAGACTGACGAGGAGTTCAAAGTCTTTCACCGTCAACCCCGTTACTTTCTTGAACAAGCCGGGTTCCAGTTGCGTGATCACATCCCGAAGGGTTCTTTCCCGGTAGTCTGTCAAATACATAAAGATGGGAACGCGGGTGGCGAATTTGATGAGTTTCTCCTGTATTTGTTTTCGCTTGCTCTTGAACTCTTTTTCTTCCTCGGTCAGTTCACGTTTTTCTTTGGTGGTAAGCTCTCTGTCGTTAGCTTCTTTCTTGAGCTTTTTCACAGCTTCGGATTTATTGATAATGGTCTCGATGTCCTGATTGAGGTTGCGGAACCCTTCGATGCTCATCAGCGCCTGCATCGCCTGTTCATTGCTCATCAGCCGCCGCAAGGTGTCGTTGTCCACGTTCACCAGCAGAGCGCTCTCCCAGCGGCGGGCCAGCAGCGTTGCGGTGGTGCCGCTCATAGCCATGTCGAGAACACCGGCGGCGTCGATCTGTTTCATGGAACTGCCGTCATAGGCTAGCACCGGCAGGAAATGGATGAATTCCTCCACCTTCTTTTCCGGGTCATCCTCGTTGACATTCAAGCGGCAACTGTAATCGGCGATCTGCCGCAAGGCCCGATCCGGCGCAAAGTCGAAGACGTAGCACTCTTCTTTTAAAATCAGCTCCTCATTGGGCGAGGTCCCATCGGGGTTCTTGATCGTCCACGGATTCTGCACGCGAAATGCGGCCTGGAAATATGTCTCCGGGCTGGAAGAATTCCGTAACATAAAGATGCCTGTCCAGGGCCGCACCGTAACCCCGGTCGTTAGCTTGCCGCAGGTCAAGGTGATGGTTTTGGTCTTCAGGGGATCGCCCATTGCCTCCAAAACCGGCGGCAGCGCATGGACCCCAATGCCTGCCGCGGCGCCTGCGGCTACTATGACTTTGTAATCGTGGTAAAACTTGTTTTGCCTCTTGGCCAAGAGATTTCGCATGGCATAACAGGAAGCAACGCTCGGCAGAAACCACAGGGTATGCGAAAGCACACCCAAGAGCCGCACATCCGAATAGGGCAGCGGCGGCCTCTGCGCTCCCATCCTTAAATTGTCCAAACTTGTGGGGAGGTCGGCGCCGCGAATCAGATCCAGCCATTTCTGAACCTCATCTTCATACTTGAAACGTGCCTGATCACCTACCCCCTCTGCCGAGAAGAATACATTCAGGTCGAATTCGTTGAACTCTCCCTTCATGGCCACTTCTCGAATGGCATCCGGCAGTTGATATGTCATGAGCACCATGCGCGGCAGGGCGGCGTAGGGATTATTCGCGCCACGCCACTCTTCCTTGGCTTTTTGTTCATCTGAATATGTCCAGTTGTAAATCTGCTCTTCGATGAACTCGCCTGTGGCAATGGCTCGGAAGGGGGTGCCGGAAAGGTACAGATAATGGTCAGAGGTAATGGGCAGAATATCCTCGTCAAAGTAGTCAATGGCTTCACCTTCAGCTGCTTTTCTTTCCTCTTCGTCCTCTGCTTCAAAAAGGTCCTTTGCCTTTTCCCGCCAGGCGCCGAAGTGGTATTCATCGAAGATCACACAGTCCCAGTTTGTGGTGTGGACCCATTCGTTTTTGGTTTTGATGCCGCCGGTGCTCGGGTTACGGCCCAGATAATCCTGAAATGAGCCGAAGCAGACGATGGGCTTCTGCTTGTCCGCATCTTCATAGCTCAGCCCGCCTGGCTTTATGAACTGCCATCCCCGAAAGTCCACATGGCAGCGCAAATCCTCTTCCCAAGCGCTTTGCACTGCCGGCTTGAAGGTGAGCACCAGTACCTTTTTCCAGCCCATGAGTCTGGCCAGTTGATAAGCGGCAAAGGTCTTTCCGAAGCGCATCTTGCAGTTCCACAGGAAATGGGGCGTCTTATCGTTTTCTCGGCGGTAGTTCTTGAAGTAGGCAATGGTCTTTTCCACCGCGGCCTCCTGCTCCGGCCGCATTTTGAAATTAAGCGAACGCTGCTCCTCAAAGAGCTGCCCTTCCCGGACGGCGTTAATGGCAGACTTTACCTGCTCCACCGTACAGCGGAACCACTCCCCACCAGCCTGCTGGATGCCGTTGATACGCAGCATCTGGTGCACGTCATGGTCGGTAAAGACCGTGCCATCACTTCGAATGGCTGTCTCTTCTAAAACGATGCGGTAGGGCAGTTCCCCCGGCCTGAGCGTCTGATACTGCTGCGCCACCCGCTCCTGCACGCTCTTGGTGGTGTAGCCGATTTTGAGCAGTCCCGCATACTGAGGATGGGTATCCTCGTAGGCGTAGATTTTTGGTTCGACCCCGGGGCGGGGAGGAAAGAATTCTTGATTAATCATCGGATAAAAGCCTCTCCAGTTCTTTTTGCAATTGCTTTTTATCAGGCAAATAGAGTTGATATTTACTCACAAAGAGTTGATTGGTGATGTTATGGGTAGCATATTCTACCAGAATATGATCTTTGTATGCCCCCAGAACGATGCCAATGGGCGGGTTATCGCCCTCAACATTTTCTTCTTTGGCAAAATAGTTCAGATACATGTTCATCTGCCCGATGTCTGTATGATCAATCTCGCCACGCTTGAGGTCAATGAGCACAAAGCACTTAAGGATGCGGTGGTAAAAAACCAAATCCACATAAAAATGCCGGTTGGCCAGAGAAATTTTGTATTGCCTGCCCACAAAGGCAAACCCCTTCCCCAATTCCAGTAAGAATAACTCCAGGTTTTGAATAAGCCTCTGTTCCAGTTCACCTTCCAAATATTGTTCCTTTGGTTGAATCCCAAGAAACTCAAATACATATGGGTCTTTAATTAAATCCTCGGCTTTCTCCACCTCACTGCCCTTTTGAGCAATCTCCATTATACCAGTTTTATCTTTGCTTAATGCCAGACGGTGAAAGAGCATGCTCTTCATTTGACGCTTCAGCTCACGCACACTCCAGTTTTCTTTTTCACATTGTCGGGTATAGAAACTGATTTCGAGCTCGCTGTCGGCTTTGATAATTTCGACGTAATGACTCCAGCTCAATTGTCCAGACAGTGTCTGGATTTTTGGAAACTTGAGATAAAATTGCCTAATCTGGAAAAGATTGGAGCGGCTGAA
>JAKPCK010000013.1 GCA_029553295.1 Deltaproteobacteria bacterium
CTCCGCCAACCAGTCCATTGTCCAGCAAATTGAGGCGCTGGTGGATAGAATTCTCTCCGCCAAAAAACAAAACCCCAAAGAAGACACCCGTGATTACGAACGCCAAATTGACCAGATGGTTTACCAACTCTACGGACTGACGGAAGATGAAATCCGCATTGTGGAGGGACAGGAGCAATAGGCCGAGCGGAAATGCACTGGCTGAGTTATTACTGATATAATAACCGCCTCAACTCGAACCAACAAATCCACCTCGCTCTATTGCCAACCGGTTATGCATGTGCTAACCCAACTCCGCCCTTTTCCTTCATAACATATTGATATTATTTGATTCATCATTTTAATTCTACACTACATATTTTTTTATGCTATTTTAATTCTTTTTTTAAAGGATGTAATAGGGATATCCATTGCCTTGAATACTTTTATATGGAAGGATTCAGGTGTTACAAGCTGCCTTACATACACATTTTTTTGCCTTTTTTTATTCAACATCTCAGTGAGAGACAGTCAAGTGCTTTCATAAAAGCCTTATAACCAGTTGATTGCTTGATATATGTGCCCGCTCTATTATTCATTTCCATATTATACGTAAACTAAAATATACGAACCATGCCCATCCATATGGTAGTTACACTTTAATATAAAGGTAAAATTTTATTATACCAATGTCATTAAAAAGCCCAACCTCTATTTTAAAAAACATCACTGGCATGGATCTACCTCTTTGAGGCATCGAGCACTGTTATACCAACCAGTTCAGCTTCCCTGTATCTTAGCAATACAACGTTTTTAAGCATCTCTGAATCAGTGGCTTTCTGATGTCTTTTAAAACTTATATATAAAACATCAGCCTCTTTGTCATAATCTATCCACATCTTTGTTTTTATCGTCTCCATTTTTTTATTTTACCCTTTTTTGACCTACTTTAATACCTATTTAAATATGCGAGCCTTTTTAGGGCGTCGAGCTTTTCCCTGTCTTTTAATTTTGCCTTATCCACACAGGTCTTTAGTGTCTCGATGGTCTTATCGTATGTTTTTCTATCCACAGGATATGGATGGCCATCCTTTCCGCCGTGGGCAAAACTGAATCTTGCCGGGTCTTTAAAGCTCGGTAGCTTCTCGTATACGAGTTCGGCAACAAGGGATAGGGCAGCCATGGTCTTTGGCCCAACGCCTTTTATCTTCATTATTTCTTCAAAATTAGCAGGCTCTTCTTCGTAGATAGTTTTAAAGATCCTGCCCAGGCGTTTGGTATCAAAATCTCTCTCTGTTATGTAATGCCTTTTTGGCATTGAGATGGTCATGTCTGTCCATATTTTTACCATCTTATCCGGGGTTTGCCTTGAAAAATCAACAATTGCCGTTTGCGTGCCACTACTTTCCTCTGCAACGAGATTAAGGACGATATCTGTTTTGTCGCATGTAATCCCTGTATGGGGCTCCATTGTAAGGTTTAGTCCATCTTTGGATAACCACTGGTAACGCCTTGCAGTTCTATTGGCCTCGTTCATGCCCTGCTGTATTACTGCCCAGTCCCCTTCTTTTGTGAATATAAATGTATGGTGATAGAGGTTATACCCATCCTGGATGGCACAATTGTCTATCTTTGCGCAGATTTTACTCAATTCTATAAATTTTGACACATCCATGCCCCATCTATCCCCGTAAACTGTAATCTCGCCGGGGGTCTCAATCGCCCTTTTTGCCTTGCCCCCGCATATTGCAACGGGTGCATCATCCCCTAACATCAAAAGACCCTCCTTTAAGGCACCGCACAGTGTTGTCGTTACACCGCTACTGTGCCAGTCAAAGCCAGCAGCACAACCCAATGCCTGAAACCAGATGGGGTCAGAAAGCCTTTTTAACAGTTCCTTTGGACCGAATTCAAAAAGGATTATCTCTATGATGGCAGCAGAGAACCTCTTCATGCGAGAAAAAAGCCAAAGAGGTGCCTTACCATAGTGAAGGGGAAGGTTTGTTATGGCCCTTTTTATTGCCATCTTTTTATATATTTCTACTTAATCAGCGCTACCACCTAAAACCGCATATAGCCTTACATGATTTGTAAGCTTGGCAAGTTTTAAAGCAACAAGCAGTTTCTGTGCGTTTATGAGAGAGCGCTGGGCATCGAGGACACTCAAATAACTATCCACCCCTTTTGTATAACGGATGGTGGCAAGGTTGTATGTCTTATCCAAGGCCTCAACAAGGGAATTCTGGGCTGACAGTTGTTCATCTATGGTGCCCTTTACTGCAAGGGTATCTGCCACCTCTTTAAATGCAGTCTGGATCGTCTTTTCATACTGGGCAAGGGCATATTCCCGCTCCACCTTTGTTGCCTCATAAGCAGCCCATACACGGGTATCAAATACAGGCATGGTTATCTGAGGTGAAAAGTTCCAGGTCTCCTGGCCTGAACGAAAAAGCCTCGATAGCTCAGAGCTTGCAGTGCCTATGGTTGTGGTTAGGGAGATACGGGGGAAAAACGCTGCCCGTGCCGCACCGATCATTGCATTTACTGCCTTAAGGTTATGTTCTGATGCCATTATATCAGGCCTACTTAAAAGTATCTCCGATGATAATCCAGGTGATATGTCTTTGGGTGGGGTCACATCTTTTAACCCCTGAGGCAAAAGCTCTTTTGGCACAACTCCCCCTGTAATCAGATTTAATGCATTCTCGTCCTGGGCAACAAGCTGGATGTATTTTGAGACCTCCTGTTTTGCTGCATCCACCTGGGTCTGTGCCCTGTATAAATCGAGCTCAGAGGCAAGTCCGGCTTCAAAGCGCTTTTTAATCAAATCATAGGTCTCCTGCTGTGCCTTTAAAGTGGCATTTGCATTGGAGAGATTTTCTTTATCCGCTGCATAGGTGAGATAGGCGCTGGCGCATGTGGCAATGAGCGTTATTTTTGCACTTCTATGGGCCTCTTTTGTTGCAAGGTATTGTTCCAGTGCCCTGTCTTTAAGGCTCCTTATGCGACCGAAAAAATCTATCTCCCAGGATAATAAACCGAGGTTTACACTGTATTGCTCTGCCACCCCGGTTATCTTTCTGCTTGATAGGTCATAAGGCACCCTCTGCCTTGTCCCTGCTGCCGCTACATCAAGGGCTGGTAATAACTCTGCCCTCTGAATATTATAATACGCCCGGGCCTGCTCCACATTCAAGGCAGCAAGTCTTAAGTCCCTGTTATTTTCAAAGGCCATCTCTATGATCTTTTGAAGTTTTTTACCAACAATAAAATCCTGCCATTTCAATGCAGCCGGTGATTCTCCGGTTTGCGTCTTTATCTCTTTGTATGCATCCCCTTCTGGCCACTTTTTTGGGATGGGCGCATCAGGCCTTGTATATTTGGGTGCCAAGGTGCAACCTGCTATGAGAAACACAAGAAGACATATAAAGATAATTGCATTTTTCATAACTACCTCCCATCCCCTGAAGTTTCAACAATATTATCTTTTTCCAGTGCCTTTCTTACCTGCTTGCTTTTAAATATCCGGGAGACAAGGACAAAGAACAGGGGTATAAAAAAGAGGTCTATAAATGTTGCAGAGAGCATGCCACCCACAACGGCTGTGCCTATTGCCTTCATGGCCCCTGCCCCTGCACCTGTGGCCTTGGCAAGGGGCAACACACCGAAGAAGAAGGCAAAAGATGTCATGATAACAGGTCTGAACCTTGTTCTTACAGCCCCAAGTGTTGATTCAATAAGGCCTTCCCCTTTCAGCAATCTATCCCTTGCAAACTGTATTATAAGTATAGCATTTTTTGTTGAAAGGCCCATAGTTGTTAAAAATCCTATCTGGAAATATACGTCGTTGTGTAGCCCCCTTAACCATGTGGCCATAAGGGCACCAAATACACCCAGTGGCAGCATTAAAAGGTTTGTTATAGGTATTGTCCAGCTCTCATATAATGCGGCAACACATAAGAATATAACGAGGATTGAAAAGGCATACAGAATGGGAGCCTGTTTTGTGGCGATCTTTTCCTGATAGGAAATATCACTCCAGGCATAACCGATTCCCTGGGGAAGCTTTGCCGTAATCTCTTCCATGGCAACCATGGCCTCTCCAGAACTTCTTCCCGGTGCTGCCTCACCGAGAAGATTCAATGCTGGAAACCCATTATACCTTTCCAGTCTCGGTGAACCCATTGCCCATTCACCTTTTGCAAAAGCAGAAAATGGCACCATCTTTCCTGAAGTATTTTTTACATAGACCTTATTTAAATCTTTTGGTAGCATTCTAAACGGTGCATCCCACTGGGCATAGACCCTTTTTACCCTGCCGTTGTGGATAAAATCATTGATATAAGCACTTCCAAAAGAGGCTGCAACAACTGTGTTTATAGAGGATATGGGAACACCGAGTGTGCCTGCCTTTTCTTTATCCACAGTAATTCTATATTCTGCCATATCTTCAAGACCGTTGGGTCTAACCATTGAAAGTCTCGGGTCCTTTGCTGCCATAAAGAGGAGTTGATTTCTTGCTGCCATGAGCTTTTCGTGCCCAAGACCACCCATGTCGAGCAATTGAAAATCAAAACCCCTTGATCTACCGAGCTCAATTACAGATGGCGGCGCAAAGACGAACACCATGGCCTTTTTGTATCCTGAAAATCTCATCATTGCCCTGCCTATTATGGCATCTACCTTTAAATTTTTACTCTTTCTTAAGTGCCAGTCCTTTAATTTTATAAATACAATACCGTTTGACTGGGTCCTGCCGGAAAAACCTATGCCTGCCACAAACATACAGGATTCTACTGCATCCTTTTCCTTTGTTCTAAAATACTCCTGAACCTCAGTCAACACCTCTTTTGTCTGCTCTAAGGTGGAACCTGTGGGCATAATTACCTGAGATAAAAGCATACCCTGATCTTCATCAGGTAGATATGCAGTGGGAAGTCGCATAAAAACTACACCCACTGCCACAACAATAATTATGTAGGCTATTATATATTTTGTTACCTTCGAAAAAGACTTTCCAACGAGTGCTACATAGATGTCCCTTACTTTAAAAAATCTTCTATTAAACCATGCAAAAAAAGGCCTCAGTATTCTAAAGGCAGCCTCTGATGAATCATGACCGGGGGGTATGGGCTTTAAAAGGTTTGCACATAACACTGGGGTTAAGATAAGAGCTACAAGAACAGATAATAGCATGGCAGAAATGATGGTTATGGAAAACTGCCTGTAAACAATACCTGTTGAGCCTCCAAAAAATGCCATGGGACCGAATACGGCAGACAATACAAGGCCTATTCCGATCAAGGCACTTGTTATCTGTTCCATGGATTTTGCCGTTGCCTCCTTTGGAGGCAGGCCCTCTTCTCTCATAATACGTTCCACGTTTTCAACAACCACTATGGCATCATCCACAAGTAGGCCTATTGCCAGCACCATGGCAAACATGGTGAGCATATTTATGGAATATCCAAAGAGACCAAGCACAGCAAATGTGCCCAGTAGCACCACAGGCACTGCAATGGTAGGGATGATTGTTGCCCTGAAGCTGCCCAAAAATAACCACATTACAAGAAATACGAGGATGATGGCCTCGATTAAGGTCTTTACCACCTCCCATATGGCAACCTTTGTAAAAGGTGTTGTATCGTATGGATAGGTAACTCTCATACCTGGAGGAAAGTACCTGCTCATCTCGTTCAGTTTCGCCTTGACTCTATCCGCTGTCTCTATGGCATTGGCCCCTGCAACAAGTCTTATGGCAAGACCTGCCGATGGCTTGCCATTGTAATAGGATTCAATGTCGTATGTCTCTGTTCCAAGTTCGGTCCTGCCCACATCTTTTACCCGCACAATTGAGCCATCAGGATTTATACGAATGGGTACAGAAGCAAACTCCTGAGGGGTTTTAAGAAGCCTCTGGACAATAATGGATGCGTTTAGCCTCTGACCTTTAACTGCAGGAGCGCCTCCAAACTGACCGGCAGATACCTCCACATTATAGGTTTTAATCGCTCGAACAACATCCTCAACGGTCATGTTATAGCTTGTGAGTTTATCAGGGTCAAGCCATATACGCATGGCATACTGGGTGCCAAATATTTCTACCTCTCCCACACCGGGGATCCTGGCAAGCACCTTTTCAAGGTTGGACTGGGCATAATCCCTCAAATCATTTCCGTCCATACTACCGTCTTCTGATATGAGGTTTACTATAAGAAGCCAGTTTCTCGTTGCCTTGCCTACAGTAACACCCATCTGCTGCACAACCTCTGGCAGGGAAGCCATGGCAAGCTGAAGTTTATTCTGCACCTTTGCCCAGGCAAGGTCAGGGTCGGTTCCCGGCTCAAAAGTAAGCTCGATCCTCGATGTCCCTGAAGAATCGCTGGTAGCCGACATATATATCATCTTATCAAGCCCTGTCATCTTCTGTTCGATGATCTGGGTAACACTGTTTTCTACTGTCTCTGCCGAGGCACCGGGGTAATATGTCTGGATGTAAATGGAAGGTGGGGCTATGGGTGGATACTGGGAAATGGGCAGGTTATAGATGGCAAGCCCACCGGCAACCATAAGGATTATGGCAATAACCCATGCAAAAACAGG
>JAKPCK010000038.1 GCA_029553295.1 Deltaproteobacteria bacterium
TTTCCCCTTAATATAACCTTATCATACCCTGCATGCTTTAGCTCAGGTGCCCAGAAACCGCCCATCATGGAGTATCCCATAAGAAGTGTCTGGGGTGAATATGCTGTTATTATTGTCCTGTTTGCACCTGGTGCCGGTGTCCCGCACAAAAGACCTGAACTGAATATCAAAGGGACATCAGGAGAAAACGGGTCAATCTCGGGGTCTACATTCCATAACAGCCTTGCATTTGTCCCGAGCCCGCCAAGGTAGAGTTCTGTATCCCTTGGGTCTGTCTCTACCCTCTCGATATTCCCTGTGGTCAGGTCAATTTCCAAATTATACCCTGTCTCTGCATATCTCATTTTTTTGCCCCTTTAAAAAAAACTTTGCAGCATTAATAAATGCTGCATGTTATGTTGTTCTCTATCTACCATAATCAACCTTTATAATTCACAATGTTAACTAAATTTACTGATTCAAAAAACAATTGTCAAGGGAAAAATGAAATAATTCACAAGCAACAAGTATGATGAAAAAAAATTTCTAAATTTAATCTGATTGCCTGTTATTATTCATATTTTTATCTTGACATAAACTTCCCTAAAAATATAATATTAGACTTATAAAATTTTTCACAAACACAAATCTTTATTAGAGAGGTGGGTATGAAATTAGAGGGAAAAAATGCTGTAGTTACTGGTGGAGGCAGAGGTGTTGGCAGGGCAATCAGTCTCGCCTTTGCAAAAGAGGGCGCTAATGTTGTGGTGAACTACGCAGGGAACCAGAAGGCCGCCGATGAAGTGGTGGAGATGATTAAGGCAATGGGGAGAAAGGCAGTTGCTGTAAAAGGCGATGTAGGGGTTGAGGAAGACGCAATAAAAATCATCGATACATGCGTCCAAGAGTTCGGTTCCATCGATGTACTCGTAAATAATGCAGGTATATCCAAACCGGCGCTCCTCCATAAGATGACTGTAGATGTCTGGGACCAGGTCGTAAATGTCCAGATGAGGGGCCCATGGCTCTGCATAAAGGCAGCATCTAAGTATTTTATGCAGCAGAACTACGGCAGGATTGTAAATGTAACCTCTGTTGCAGGTATGGTAGGGACAATAGGTCAGATCAACTATGCTGCAGCAAAAGGCGGGGTTGTAACCCTAACAAAATCAGCAGCCAGGGAGCTTGCAAAATATAATGTCACCTGCAACTGCATATCCCTTGGTATTGTTACCACAGAGATGACGTCCACGCTCCAGAATGATGAAAAATTAAGAGAGATATACACAAGAAGGATACTTCTTGGCAGATACGCAGAACCGGAAGATGTTGCACCAGCCTTCGTATTTTTTGCCTCAGATGACGCACGCTATATTACAGGACAGGTTCTTCCTGTAGATGGCGGATACGGTATGACGTAAAACAATCGAAGGTAAGATTATAAAATCCACAAGGAGGTGTTTAATGGCAGGAGTACCAAAAACAATAAAACAGTGGCAGATGGTTCAACCAACAACATTTAATAAGGAAACAAAAGAGAAGATACCCGGAAAGCTCGAGATGGCAGAGATACCGGTACCCGAATTAAAGGAAGGTGAGGTTTTAGTAGAGATTGCAGGTTGCGGCGTATGCCATACAGACCTCGGCTATTTCTTTGACGGTGTCCCCACAGTAAGTAAGCCCCCTCTGGCCCTTGGCCATGAGATAGCAGGGACAGTTGTAGCAGGTGACCCTGCGTGGATAGGGAAAGAGGTTATAATCCCTGCAGTTATGCCATGCAGGAAGTGTATCCTCTGTAAGACAGGCAGGGGTAACAGATGCCTTTTCCAGAAGATGCCCGGTAACTCAATAGGTGTATACGGTGGATTTGCAAGCCACATCCCTGTGCCGACCATTGACCTCTGCGTTGTCCCGGATAAGAAGGGTTTTGCACTTGAGCAGCTCGCTGTTGTTGCCGATGCAGTGACAACCCCTTATCAGGCATGCAAGAGGGCAGACCTGCAGCCCGGTGACAATGTAATCATCATCGGTGCCACAGGCGGTGTTGGTGTCTATATGGCACAGACAGCCAAGGCCCTGGGTGCAAAGAGTGTAATCGGTATCGCCAGGAACCCTGAGAAACTCCAGAGGGCATTAAACTATGGCTGCGATGCAGTAATAAGCACCATTGATAAGGACAATAAGACCATCGTAGGCGAGTGGAGAAACTTCTGCAAATCCAATGGCCTTGACAACACAGGCTGGAAGATCTTCGAGGTAACAGGCACAAAGGCAGGACAGGACCTTGCCCTTGACCTATTATCATTTGTAGGCAAGCTCATCCTTGTTGGATTCGGTATGTCAAAGAGCGAATATATGTTCTCCAAGCTCATGGCATTTGATGCCGAGGTAATAGGGACATGGGGTTGTCTGCCTGAGTATTACCCCATCGTGCTCGATATGGTCCTCTCAAGAAAGATACAGATAGAGCCCTTTGTGGAAGTAAGGCCCATGAGCACAATTGCAGCAACATTTGAGGAGATACACAAAGCAGGTTCCCCTGCAAAGAGGGTTGTTTTAAAACCAGATTTTTAAGTCAGTCAACAAAAAACTATATTAAGGAGGAAGACTATGGGTTTAGAATGGATGCCAAGAGAACATGGATTAAAGGATCACTCAAGACACGGGACACAGTGGTGGGGCAAAGAGGCACCCTGCACAGTCTATGAAAAGAAACCCTTAAAAGACCCGAAGGGCAATGTAGTCCCCGGTCTCTATGTAGCATGGATAACCCTCAATAACCCTGCCCAGTATAACAGCTATACCACAGAGATGGTAAAGGGCGTTATCGCAGGTTTTGAGAACTCATCCACAGACCGTGAGGTAGTAGCTGTTGTATTTACAGGCACAGGCCCGTTTGCATTCTGCACAGGCGGCAACACAAAAGAATATTCAGAATACTACAGCATGAGGCCAGAGGAATACGGCGCATATATGGAACTCTTCAACAACATGGTAGATTCCATACTCATGTGCAAGAAACCGGTTATCTGCCGTGTAAATGGTATGAGGGTTGCCGGTGGTCAGGAGATAGGAACAGCCTGTGACCTAACCCTTGCATCAGACCTTGCAATCTTCGGTCAGGCAGGCCCCCGTCATGGTTCAGCACCAGTAGGTGGTGCATCTGACTTTCTCCCTGCATATCTGAGCATCGAGGATGCCATGTGGTCATGCGTATCCTGCGAGATGTGGAGTGCATACAAGATGTGGTGGAAGGGCCTTATAACAAAGGCATTCCCTGTCCTCAAAAACGAAAAGGGTGAATGGGTAAGGAACCCACAGATTATTACAGATACATTCATCAGGAACGGTGAGATCGTATACGGTGAGAATAAGAGCGGTGATGAGTTCAAACAGGCCCGCGCATGGGTCCAGGAAAAACAGAAAAAAGGAGAGGTTGATTTTTCACTTATGGATGCAGAGATCGACAGAATTGTATGGACATTTGCAAACCTCTTCCCAGGATGTCTCATGAAATCCATCGACGGTATCAGGCAGAAAAAGAAATTCTTCTGGGATACCATGAAGAACGACCACAGATACTGGCTGGCAACAAACATGATGGGCGAGGCATTCCTTGGCTTTGGTGCATTCAACACCAAGAAGATCACCGGTGTCGACACCATCGACTTCATCAAGAACCGTCAGCTCATCGCACAGGGCAGGCTCGTGGATCAGTCCTTTATGGAAGAGGTCCTCGGAAAGCCTCAGGCGAAGTAACAAAACCGATTTTCCCAGGGGGGAGAAATCCCCCCTTTTTTTATTAAAATGCAAAGGTCAGG
>JAKPCK010000052.1 GCA_029553295.1 Deltaproteobacteria bacterium
ACCGAGTCGTGGGATTATAACAGGCGTGAAGATACCGTATATGCCACCCTGTAATATTGATGGATATAGGGCGTTTTTCAGGCACACCTTTATACACTCGCCACAGCGGACGCATTTTTTTAGAAACTCATCTTCCTTTTCTACACCTGGGGGTCTAAGCAGCCTCTCGTTCTCAGAAGGCATCTTGAATGTAAAGGCCTTCGATAATGCGAATCCTGAGATGATACCAGTAAGAAATACCCTCCTTTCAAAGATAGGTACGGGTTCATTTTTTTGCCTGTCAGTCCTTTTTATAGAAAACCTTATGCGATTGAATCCACATTTTAGCCTGCAGTCCATACAGAGGATACAGTCCTGTTTCTGAAGGATATCACTGTCAAATCCTGTAGGGCATATATCTCTACACCTGCCGCAGTCATTGCAGGGTTTAATGGGTATCCTTTTGAATATGGATAACCTACCCAGAAGACCCAGCAGTGTCCCAAGGGGGCAGAGATTCCTGCACCAGTTTCTTGTCTCATATCTCTCGAGAAGGATTATAAAAAGGAGAAATGCAAGGGATACAAATGCAAGGGGATAGAAGGTCTCCCTGAAGGGCAGGATGTAATCCCTTAAAAACCTGTAAAAAAAATCCAGATAATCCTTTTTATCGCCTATGGCATTGTATAGGCCTATCCAGCCTGCCTTGATTGTCCACCCAAAAAGGGGATAGATAAAAAAGGTAAGTGCCCTAACAAGGATAGCTATCGGGTCAAATATACCTGCTATGTTTACATTGAATAATGCGGCTGTCAAGAGTATGAGAAGTATGTAGTATTTGAGCCTTGTCTTAAATATTTTTATAGGCGATGTCTTTTTTATCCTGTCTGTGATTAGATCAATTATAGTGCCCAGGGGGCATATCCATCCGCAGAAAAACCTCCCGAGGATAGCTGTAAAAAGAATCATCATCAGGCCAGGGATAAGTATAAAAACCAGTGTCTTGGCCGAGAGCATAAAGCTCAAGACCACAAGGGGATTTGCCCTGAAGAAGCTGTTTATGGCAACGGATATCTCATCTTTACCCCTGTATTCTGTCATGACAAAGAGGATGGCAAATATTAAAAGGAAAACTATCTGGGATATGCGGGAGGGGTTTATCTTCAATCTTATATAGTTCTACCTCAAAAATTCCTTGAGGTTTCTAATGCTGTCAATGGCATGTGCCTCGCTATGGAACTCTGTGGTAAATCTAATTCCACTCACGTTACTGATAAATGCCTTTAGTTCCCTGAAGGGGAAAGTCCCTGAACCAATGGGGAGATGGTCATCAGCATTTCCGTTGTTGTCATGGATGTGCATCTCCCTTATCCTGTTTTTTAGCGGGATAAGCCATTCTTCAAGGGGGAGCCTTGAAAAGAGATTGAAGTGTCCTGTATCAAAGCAGAAATATAGGTTTTTATCCTTAAAATGTCCAAATAGCTCTATTAGGGTTGATGGTGTCTCTTCAAATATATTCTCCAGCATTATCTCCATCTTTCTGTCTGCCTCCAAGAGGACCTCACTCCAGGTCTGGATGCTGCCTTCAAGCCATAGCTGTTCATTTCCATCGAAGCGCCATCTGTCGTATCCAGGGTGACAAACAACACCTTTTGCATTGAGATGGTGTGCCACCTCTACTGCCTTTTTAATCTTATCAATGGTTATCCTCCTTACAGTCCTGTCATACCCCCCAGGGCTCAGGTCCATAAAAGGCGCATGGACAGTACATGGGATGCCCATATCCATTAGAGACCTGCCGAGCTCCTTCACTTCCTCCATGTTTATGTCTTCCAACAGGTTATTCTCTGTATAGACCTCTGCACCCACCTCAAGCTCCAGTATCCTCTTTATGTTTTTTGAGACCATTCTATAGGGGACATTTATAAAGACATCCATGTTATCACCTCTCAGGGATAAAATTTACAGGGTTGAAGAGAATAAAGCAATAGAAAATATAGAGATTTCTTTAAAAACCCCAATGCGGAACAGATGATTAAAGGATACCCAAAATGGATGGATAAAGGACATAAGAGATGTATCTGATGTGGAGCAGTTTATTTTTATTGAAACAGAGAGAAATATATTTTATTTTAAAATATGGACATAAAGCATCTTGAAACATTCCTTAAGGTAGCAAGCCTGAAGAGTTTTACAAAGGCAGCAGAGGAGCTCTTTCTCACTCAGCCCACAATAAGTAAACAGCTATCTGACCTTGAGAAATCCCTTGGTGTAAAATTAATAGACAGGACAAAGAGGAGCGTATCCCTGACAAAGGCAGGGGAGATACTACTGCGTTATGCAAAAGACCTCCAGCACCTCAAAAGGGAGATTATGGAGGAGGTATCTGCATACAAGGGTCTGGAAAAAGGCTCGATTAACATAGGTGCCAGCAATATCCCCGGTGTCTATATAATACCCCAGATATTCAGCCTGTTTAGAAAAAAATACGATAGCATCTATATGAGGCTTGCCATCTCTGATTCAAGGGAGATAACAGCAAAGATGTTCGAAGGCGAATATGACATAGGTTTTGTAGGTGCCAGGGATGATACTGCCAAACTCGAATACAGTGTTTTCCTCGATGACCAGATAGTTGTCATTGCCCCCCATGACTATCCTGACACAATAGATGTGACAGGTCTTTTTAAATACCCTTTAATATCAAGGGAGCCCGGGTCAGGGACAAGAAACCACTTTGAAAGGTCCATAAAATCACTGCACAGATCAAAGGATTTTACATTCAAAGTAATTGCGGAGATGACAGATACAGAGTCTATAAAGAATGCAGTGAGAAGCGGGATAGGTATATCGTATATATCAAGGATGGCAATCAAGGATGAGCTTGGTCAGGGCCTGATTAAGATATTAAATGTAAAGGATATGCCGGTCATAAAGAGGTCTTTTTATATAGTAACAAGAAAGGGGAGGACTATCTCGCCCCATGTAAATGCCTTTATCGAGATTGCCAGGCAGTGGAGTATGTCCAATACAGCCTGATTTTATAACCCTTTTTAATCTATTTTCGGAGGTTAATACCAATGATAAAAACAAGGTTTGCCCCTTCTCCAACAGGGAATCTCCATATAGGCGGGGCAAGGACAGCACTTTTTAACTATCTCTTTGCAAAACACAATAATGGCATCTTTGTCCTGAGGATAGAGGATACAGATATAGAGAGGTCAAAGGAAGAGTATACACAGGATATACTGGAGGGCCTAAGGTGGCTCGGGATTTTATGGGATGAGGGCCCTCTGTTCCAGCGGGAGAGGATGGATATATACAGGGAGCATGCATACAGGTTATTAAAGGAGGGTCTTGCATACAGGTGTTATTGCACCCCGGAGGTCCTTGAGGAGAAGAGAAAGAATGCCCTGAAAGAAGGTAAAAAGCCCAATTATGACAGGACATGCAGAGACCTGAATATGGAATACCCAGACAGGCCCTATGTCATCAGGTTCAAGACACCTCTTGAAGGCCAGGTATCATTCAACGACATAGTCCGGGGAAAGATAACCTTTAACTGTGAGGAGCTCGATGACCTGGTTATATTGAGAAGCGATAATACACCTACCTATAACTTTACTGTAGTTGTAGATGATGCACTCATGGGTATAACCCATATAATAAGGGGGGATGACCATATAAACAACACACCGAGGCAGATACTCATCTACAAGGCCCTTGGCTACAGCATACCGGAGTTTGCCCATGTGCCTCTCATACACGGGAAAGACAGGACAAGACTGAGCAAAAGACACGGTGCCACATCCCTTCTGGAATATAAAAATGAGGGTTTTCTTCCGGAGGCACTCATGAATTATCTGGCAAGATTAGGCTGGGCATACAAAGACCAGGAGGTATTCTCCAGGGAGGAGCTCATAGAAAAATTCGATTTGAGCCATGTGGGCAAATCACCAGCAATCTTTGATATGGATAAGCTGAGCTGGTTAAACAGCTATTATATAAAAAATACCGATGACCGTACCATTGCCAAAAACCTCGAATATTTTCTCGAAAAGGAAGGGATAGCAGTAGACAGGAAGGAAAAACTCATCCCTGTTGTAAAAAGCCTAAAGGAGAGGGCAAAGACCTTAAAGGAGATGGCATCTATGGCTGCCTACTTCTTCAACGACAATATAGAATACGACGAAAAGGCAAGAGAAAAGTTCCTGACACCCCAGACAAGAGATATACTGGAGAGTTTTCTCAATGGATTTAAGACCCTTCATACCCTTGATGAGGCATCAGAAAAAAAGATTATAGAGGATATAGTCAGACAGACCAACAAAAAGGTGGTGGATGTAATACAGCCCATCAGGGTTGCCTTGACAGGCAGGACTGCAAGCCCTGGCATATTCGAGGTTATAGACATCCTCGGTAGAGAAAGTGTGGAGAAGAGGATAGACAGGGCAATCCGTTGGATAAAATGAAGAAAAAAAGGATTGGATACTTACAGGGCTTCTTTTTAGGGGTTAGGTCTTGAGGTTAAAGAGATTAGAGCTATTCGGATTTAAATCATTCCTCAACAGGACAGTCTTCCAGTTCAACGAGGGTATCACGTCCATTGTTGGCCCCAACGGCTGCGGAAAGAGCAATATAGTAGATGCCATAATATGGGCGCTCGGCGAAAGGGGCACAAAGTCTCTAAGGGTCAAGGATATGGGCGATGTAATATTCCACGGCAGTAATGGCAAGAGGCCTGTAAATATTGCAGAGGTCACCATAGAGCTCTCTGAGGGAGACAAAGACATTGCTGTAAAAAGGAGAATCTACAGGGACGGCACCAACGAGTATTTTATCAATAATACCCCTGTGAGATTAAAGGATGTCCAGGACTTTTTTCTCGGGACAGGCATAGGCCCCAACTCCTATGCCATTATCGAGCAGGGGAAGATAGAATACTTTACCCACATGAAGCCCCAGGAAAGAAGGATTTTGATTGAAGAGACAAGCGGTATCACAAGGTTTGAGGAAAAAAAGCGTGAGGCCATTATCCGCATGGAGGAGGTAAAGGCAAACCTTGAGAGGATAGAAGACATATACGGTGAGGTAAAACAGTCCTTTGAAAGGTCACAGGTAGAGTGGGAGAGATGGAAGACCTATAGAGAGCTGGCGGATAGATTGGCCGAGGTGGATAAACAGATACTCATAGACGGATATTTAAAGATAACAAAGAGGATAATCAAGGCCCAGGAGAGACTCCATGTATTTGACGGAGAGATTTCAAAAAAAGAGGCAGAAAAAGAGGCCTTAAAAAAGGAGCTTGAGGCCAAAGAGAATGAGTTCAACCTTACCGACAGCATCTTAAGACAGCTTGAGGTGGATATAAAGGGCAAAGAAAAGGATATGGAGAACAGGCTCGTGGAGATAGAATACCTCAACGAGGAGAAAAAGAGGCTCGACAGGATGCTCACAGAGCTCTCAGGGAAGATGGATACATTAAAAAAGAGGCAAATAGATTTAGATTCAGAGATAAAGGGCCTCAACAAAAAGAAAGAGGAAGAAAAATTACTTATACAGGCAGATGAGGAAGAGGAGAAAAAGACAAAGGAATCAGTAGACATATTGAAGAAAGAGATAGAGGAATACGAGGCAGAGATAGAGAGACAGAGGGTTAAGCTATTCGTCTCTATGAGTAGTATAACGGATATAAAGAATCAGTTGTCCGAGATAGATAGGAGAGAGAAAGACAGACAGAAGAGAGAGGAGAAAAGAAAAGAGGAGAAGGAGCGGATAGAGGCAAGGCTGGCTTATCTGAAAGGGCAATATGACAGGATAAAACAGAGGCAAGAGGCAGAGATTGAAGGGAGAGACGAGATAACCCTCAAAGAAAAGATGCTTTTTGCAGAAATCGGGGATCTGAAAAAAAACATGGATCTGTTGAGGCAAAAGATAGATGCATTAAACAGCGAAAAAAAAGGCAAAGAGGCCTTTCTCAGACAGATGTCCAGCCTTACATCATCTGTTAAAGAGAAACCAGCTGCTGTCAAGAGGCTTATTGACCTAATAAGCATTGATGAATGGACAGAAAAGGCTGTAGAGAGATTTTTCTTCAGGGAGATGGAGTATACTGTTGTAACGGAAGAGGACATAGATGAGATAGTATCTAAAATAGGCAAAAACGACGATAACTATATATTTTTCCACGAAAAGAGCCTTTTCAGCTACTCAGGTGATGAAAAGGAAGGCAAGGTGGGTATCCATATCCGGTGGATTGACAGCATTGAGGATACGTTAAAGAGGATAAAAGATGGCGAGGAAGGCATATTTATAAACAACGAGATGCTAATCGATTCAAGGGGTCTTATATTAAAGGAGAAGGATTCGAGTAAGATAGACCTCCAGCAATACAGGGAGAGAAAAAAGGCAGAGAAGGAGATAAAGGATATACAGGCAAACCTTGAAAGACATATGGAGAGTTTCAATGAATACAAGAGGCAACTGGAGATAAAGGATAGGGCCCACAGGCAACTCAGGACAGAGTTAAAGACAAAAGAGGATGCCGTAAAAAGATATGAACTTGATGTTGCTGCACTGGCTGCCGAGATAAAGACAATCTCAGAGAGATATGAGGAGCTCGAATCCCTTAAGGATTTATATGAGGAAGAGACCCCTGCAAGACAGACAGAAGGCCTCATGGAGGATATGAGAAGGCTTACACAGGAGAAAGAACTTGTAGAAAGAGATTTAGAGTCTCTAAGAAACAGACTGGATGGTATGAAAAGGGCATATGAGGAGACATTATCAAGATGGCGTAGCATATCCGTAGACCTGGAGAGAAAGAAAAATCTCATTAAAGGGATAGGTGAGGATATGGCAAGGAAGGCAGGCCAGATAGAACATATCAAGGCAGAGCTTGAAGACCTGGGGGATAAGAGGACACAGACTGATAAAAAGATTAAGGAATGCCTGCTAAAGATAGAGAGACTGGAAAGAGACTACGAAGACATAAAGACAACTACCGGGAGATACATCGAGAGATACGAAGGGCTCAAGCTGACCTCTGGCAACCTCCATATGGAGAGGCAGTCAATAGCAGAAAAGGTTGAGATGACATTGAAAGACATGGAAAAAATAAAATCAAAACGGGAATCACTGGAGAAGGAGATAGCTGTCTACAATGAAAAGAGAAATACTATACAGGAGAGGCTCGCCACATCGTATGGCCTCCAGGCATTAGATGATATGACTGTCTTACCCATTGCAGAGCTCGAGGCAGAGAGGGAAAGGATAGAGGAAGAGATTAAGGCATTGGGTGAGGTAAATTTCAGGGCAGAAAAGGAATATGTAGAGACAAAGGAGAGGATGGAATTTCTGGCAACCCAGAAGAATGACCTCAAAGAATCCATGGATTCATTGAAGAAGACCATAATAAAGATAGATACCCTCTCAAAGGAGATATTTCTTGAGACATTCGATACAGTAAACAATGCCTTTAAGAGGTTTACAAATATGCTGTTTAAGGGCGGTAATGGTCACCTGTTGTTCAATCAGGAGTCAGCAGGGATAGATATGTTTGTCCAGTTGCCTGGAAAGAAGGTCTTGAGGATGGAACAGCTATCTGGCGGTGAGAAGGCATTGATATCAACTGCCTTTCTCCTGTCTCTTATGGATACGAATCCATCACCCTTTACGCTCCTTGATGAGATTGATGCACCCCTGGACGATGCAAACATCATATCCCTTCTTGATATCATAAAGACCATAACCGACAAGACTCAGATAATCTTTATAACCCACAACAGGATTACCATGGAGGCATCTAATACCATATACGGGATTACCATGGAAGAGCCGGGTATATCCAAGATAGTATCCGTGAGACTCTAAGGAAATACCTCTGAAAGAGGTCTTTTTATCTCTCATCTGCCAGTTTTCTTGCAAGCTTTGGGATTGCATTTAAAAGCTCCTCCACACTGCCTTTTGGGCATCTTTCTGACCCTAAGCTTTTTGTTTTCAGTGTCT
>JAKPCK010000057.1 GCA_029553295.1 Deltaproteobacteria bacterium
GAACTTTATATCTGCACTGTGCGGGATACCAGCAGAGATTGCCGTATGCTGTGCCACAGGAAATACAAGGAATGTATTCAATCTAAAACACGGTATCATAAAACAAGGCTTTGATGCTGACCTGCAGATAATAGATGCACCTATGGGTTCTGATGGTAAGGATGCAAAATCAGCCATAGAGATAGGTGACATCCCCGGTATAGCCATGGTGATGATAGATGGGGTTATCAGGACACAGGTTAGCAGGAATACACCGCCACCGGTAAGAAAGACAGCATAAAAGAGCAAGATGGGCTGCCAGATATGGAAACCCAGCATGGAACATAAAACATAGGGGTCTGATATGAGATTGGATATAGATAGATGCAAGGGTTGTGGGCTCTGTGAGGAGGTCTGCCCAATGGGGGTCATAACCATAGAGGACAAAAAAGTCAGGGTCAATGATGGGTGTGTAGATTGTAAGACCTGCATGAAGGTATGCCCTGAAGGTGTCTTCATGTTTCAGGCGGATGATGAAAGGCCTATGTGCGATGCCTGTCCTGTAATGTGCAGGATACCTGATGGTGCATTCGGGGCATGTAAGAGATATTTCAACGAAAAAGGCAGGATAGTAAGGAAGGCAAGGCTCCACACCTACGAAGAGATAGAAGACATCTTAGGGCCAAAAGATGACCCGGCAATAGAAAAACCCCTTATAACAGGGATAGGCTCAGGCACGACCTATCCTGATTTCAGGCCCTCACCTTTTATAGTCATGGGTAAAAGAGAAGGTATAGATGTGGTGACAGTGGTAACAGAGGCACCTCTGAGTTATAGTGGTATAAAACTCAAGATAGACACAGACCTCTATATGGGGCAGGAGGGAAAAAAGATTTATGTAAGGCGAAAAGGAAAGAGGCACATAGGACACCTGTGCACAGAGGAGTATGGTTCCAAGATGCTATCCCTGGGCGGTGTGAATATACTTACCTCAAAGGATGGCCTCTTTGCTGCAAAGGTAATCTTTGAGATACTCCAGGGCAAGACTGTAAAGCTGGAGATAGAAGAGGGGGCAACCATCGAGCTTACCCTCGGCAGACCCCCTGTTGTCAATGGACAGGTAGAAGAGAGGATGAGGGTAGGGTGCGGAAGTGCCACAACAGGTCTTTTTGCTCCTTATATGTATAATGCTGCTGACGAGGTCATAATACTGGACGGTCATATAACCGGGCTATTTACAGAGCATCCATCCGGGAGATACCTCAATAAGACTCGTTCCGGTATATCAATAAAGGGACAGAAGAGCACAGATGGCAGATACTTTCTCAACAAGGGCAATGGCTGGGGAGGGACAGATATAACTAACCCCCTTGATGTCATAAAGGACATAGATATGTCAAGGTGTCCGGAGGGTATGTCCTTACTCATCACAGAGACAACAGGTAGAAAGTATGCATTTTATAGGATGAAAAACGGTAGCTTCCAGGAGGATAAGCCAACACCGGAGGCATTAAGGTTTCTTGAGGTATTGAGAGATACCTGTGAACCTTCCAATGTGAGTGCTGTATTTGCTGCAGGGGTAGGCGGTTCTGCCCGTGCAGGGGTAACAAAAAACCCCATAAGACTAACAAGGGCAGTCCATGAAGGCAGGGTCAAGGTAACCATAGGCGGTGCAAGACCTTTTATATTCCCTGGCGGTGGTATCAACTTTATCGTTGATTACAATAAGGTCAAATACGGTAGTGTTTATCTTGCACCAACACCGTCCTTTATCATACCTGTGGAATACACTATGACCCTTGAGACATTTAAGGAAATCGGCGGGCACATAGATGCCATAAGGGATATAAAAGACCTAAAAAAATAAGATGCTGGTGGATATTGGCCCTGTGTGTATGTCTGTTATAACAGAGAGGTCTTCAGTGCCCTGTGAACCGGATATGGCTAAAGTGGAAGGCTTTATAAAAGATATACTCTCTGATTTGAGGGATTGGCTACCTGTTTTGAGACAAAAGGCATTCAGGATAAAAAGGACTAAAGATATGCCATCCATTGCAAAGAGGATGGTAGAGGCAGTAAAACTCATAGATGAAGAGAATCTTACCCCTATGGCCTCTGTTGCCGGGGCTGTCTCAGATGAGGTAAAGGATTATCTAAAGGAAGAGGGTTTTGATTTCATATCTGCCAACAATGGGGGAGACATATCTATCTTCAATAATGATTCAGGCAGGGTCATCAGGGTGTCTATCGGTGACATCAATAAGAAGATTGATACACCTTATAGCCTGAGGATAGAGGGCTTAAAAGACATCGGCATTGCCACAAGCGGTATTGGTGGAAGGAGCTTAAGCCTTGGCCTGGCAGAGATAGGTACAGCAGTAGCAGAGACCGCTGCTATTGCAGATGCTGCTGCCACATCCCTATGCAATCATACAAACATTGAATCGCCAAAGGTTATCAGGAAAAAGGCCTCAGAGATAGACCCTACAACAGATATACCCCATGATTTGGCAACAGTGGATATTAGTCAATTAAATCAAAATGAAATAAATCAGGCATTACATAATGGATTAACTTATGCACATAAGTTATTGAAACAAAATGCAATTATAGATGCATTCATACTTTTAAAAAATACTGTGGCAACAACTATAACAGGGGAAAAATACATAAAACTGGAGGTGTCAGATGGAGATTAGAAAAATGGTAACCATTATTGAGGACATCTATGCAGATGGTGAAAAAAAGGCGGAGAGACCTATCCGAAGGGTGGCAGCAGTGGCTGTTATGAAAAACCCATTTGCAGGTAGATACGAGGATAACCTCGACCTTCTCATTGACAACGGTGAAGAGCTCGGCAGGATTTTAGGTGAGACGGCTGTGGAGGCGCTGGGTAAGGACAGGATACCGGAGAGCTATGGAAAGGCAGCAATAGTTGGTGAAAAAGGGGAGATGGAGCATGCAGCAGCAATTCTCCATCCTAAACTCGGGACGCCTTTAAGAAATGCTGTAGGAGGCGGAAAGGCAATAATACCATCTGTGAAGAAAGTGGGCAGGATGGGTGATGAGATAGACATACCATTGCACTATAAAGATGCAGCCTTTGTCCGCTCTCACTTTGATGGTATGACCATATCTGTGAACGATGCACCTAAATCAGATGAGATACTGGTAGCAGTGGCAGTTACAGATGGTGGGAGACCCCATGCAAGGGTAGGCGGGCTTAAAAAAGAAGAGGCAAAGAAAGAGGATGGGTTAAGGTAATACTTAACCCATCTTTTCGATAAATTCAAAGACCGGTATGGCAGGGACAGTAACGAGCTGGACGCTGCCCCTCGAGCCGATCTCTATGGATACCTTGGCTATTGTCTCATTATTGGGCGCCTCAAGTATATTTATAAAGTCGTACATACCCAGCGTGGCATACTGGGCAAGGACCTTTGCACCCATCATCTCTATCTCAGCATCCACCTCTTTGATGCGGTCAGGATGCCTTTTTAGTGTTGCCCTCCCTTCATCGGTTAATTTGCTGAACATGATGTAGATTGGCATAACAGTTCCTCCTTGGTTTTTCTTTAACCATATATCTATGTTTTACTTATGTCAATATTTTTTTGTGTCCAGGGCAGGTATGTCATGGGGTAAGAGACCTTTGCCTACCTTACAACTATAGGGAAGTCAGTAAAAGGGATATATAAACCATCTAAAACTCCATCCCTTCCATAGAAAGGAGCCTCTTTTTTAACTGGACACCCAGAGAGAAACCGCCTATAGAGCCATCCTGCCTTATTACCCTGTGGCATGGTATTATTATGGGTATAGGGTTTATTTTTAGGGCCTGTCCCACTGCACGGGCCCCATTTTTATACCCCAGTTTCTTGGCTATCCAGTTATATGTTTTTACCTTACCGTAGGGTATTTTTTTTACCTCCATCAAGACCTTCCTTGTCCATTGAGGCAGGTCTGACAGGTCAACAGGGACATGGAATTCTATCTTTTCACCCTTGATATAAAGGTCGAGTTGCCTGGCAATATTCAAAAAAGGCTTTACATGTTCAATCCCATCTGGTTCTTCCATGAGAAATCTATTCTTTATAATCGATGGGTCATCATGGGTTATGATGAGCCTAATTAAGGCATTGTCCCTTGATACAAAGAGTATGTTTCCCAGAGATGAATCAAAGATGGCATAACTTATGACACTCAAATTAGCTTGACTCTCCCTGATTCATAGCATAGCATATAAAACTCTGTTTATCAGCAGAAAATATTGATTTTACAAGGGGCACAGGACATGGAAGGATTTGTAAAGTTTCTCGGCACAGGGGGTGCAAGGTTTGTTGTGGCAAGGCAGATAAGGGCGACAGGGGGTCTATGGTTAAATTACAGAGATACAAACATCTATATTGACCCAGGTCCCGGGGCAATTGTTCGGGTAAGGACGTCCAGAGACCACCTCGACCCTGGAAAACTCGACGGGATAATATTGACCCATAAACACATAGACCACTCCAATGATGTGAATGTCATGATAGAGGCAATGACAGACGGTGGTTTTAAAAGGAAAGGCACTGTCTATTGCCCTGGTGATGCCATAGGAGATGACCCTGTTATCTTCAGATATATCCATAGATATGTGGAAGGGATTGAGGTCTTAGAGGAAAAAAAGACATACAAATTGAAGGATATTAAATTTACTACCTCCATGAGGCATATACACCCTGTAGAGACATACGGCCTGTTGTTTCACCTTAATAAAAAGATAGGTGTCTTAACAGATACGCGATATTTTGACGGACTCCTTGATTTTTATAAGGCAGATTACCTCATAGTGAATGTATTGAGGTCAAAACCCATAGAGAAAAACGATGCCATAGACCACCTCTCTACCCATGATTTGAAACAGATTGCCATAGGATTAAAACCAGAGATGGTAATTATGACCCATTTCGGCATGAATATAATAAACGAGAAACCATATATGGTTGCAGAAAAGCTAAAAGATGAGACAGGGGTGAATATCATTGCTGCCCACGACGGTATGAAACTGGAGTTTTAAATCTATGGATTTAATCTGTCATAAAGGATATAATGGATGGGTCTTTTAATCAACTTCAGGAGGTTATACTATGTCAGATGAATTAAGAGGTGCCATATTACA
>JAKPCK010000063.1 GCA_029553295.1 Deltaproteobacteria bacterium
CTTGATTCAATCTGAAGGGTACTGTGGTTAATCCCAAATTCTTTCAAGATTTCCTCGATCCTTTTCTTAGTTGCCTCAACCTCGCTTAAGGTCTGGTCGTTGACAAGTATATGGGCAGTAAAGGCAGTGTTGTTATGCGCCACAGGCAAGAGATGGACATGATGGACACCTATAACATCAGGCATATCAGTAATCTTTTTTACAAGCGCCTCTACATCAAATCCCTTTGGTGTCAAATTAAGAAATATAGAGATGGTGTCGCGCACAAGCCTTACGCCTCCCCACATTATAATGCAGCCTATTAATACGCTTGCAATGGGGTCTGCATATACCCATTTTGTAAAATAGATGATTATACCTGATATAATAACCCCGATAGAAGATAGGGTATCACCGAGGACATGAAGCCAGACGCTTTTGATGTTAAGGTCTTCATGGCTGTGACCGAGTATGAAGGCCATTACGAGGTTTCCTATAAGACCGAAGATGGCGATACCGAGCATAACAGATAAATCAATTACAGGCGGTGAGATGAGCCTTGTGTAGGATTCATAAAAGATTAAGACAGCTATGACAAGAAGGCTTAATCCGTTAACGAGAGCGGCAAGGAGCCCTACCCGCTGATATCCGAGAGTCGCTCTTTTGTCAGAAGGTCTTCTGCTGATACGGGCTGCCACAAACCCAATGCCTATAGCAAGGACATCTGTGACCATGTGACCTGCATCACTCATTAGTGCAAGACTTTTACTTATATATCCGCCAATAAGCTCACCTGCCAGTATAAGGATGGTTACAAAAAAGGTGATGCCAAGTCTTTTTTCTCCATCTAAATTCATTTATAGACCTCTTTGTATATGGCTTCTTTTAACATGGTTTCCGGGAGGCTGTCATAAATCTTTCCCTTGTAGATATATGAATTGCAATCAGTATTCCTACCTATCAAATCAGAACATGACGGGCAGTTTGTAAGGATTCTCATTTTTTCTCCCACTATATCCATGATATCCCTGCCGTTTATCTTGATGGTATTTGAGATATCTATCTTATCTTCTCCAACTATAATCTCCTCTAATTCTATATCAATGCCACTTGATTTGAGTTCTTCAACAACCCTTCTGACCACCTCTGTGCTATCCCCGCATCGACAACAGGTTGTACCTTCCTTTTCATAGCGAAAAAGCTCGATTCTAATTTTACCCATCGTCTCTCTCCCTTTCCTTTCTTATTGCCTCTTTCAATATACCAACAGATGGAACACTTGTAAGTCTACCCGACTCATCTACGAACATTCTTCATGAAAAACCCTGGATGTCCTGTGGCTGGAGTTCTTTTCCATTTATATAAACCGATGGTGAGCCTTTTATGCCAAGAAGAGATGCCTTTATATCGTCTATTCTCGATATGTTTACATCGGCCCGGACATTCTCTTCTTCTAAAGCATCTCTGATATTTTTTCTCAAAGCCTCTTCAGAGGGGCAACCGAGAGAAAGATAACAATCGATTTTAATCACCATAATATGAGTCTCCTTTTTTTAATTATAAAGTAATGAAAACCATATAAAAGCCACCCAAAATAACAAATACTCCACAAATCCTTTTTACCAAAAGGACACCCTTAGAACGTTCATTCCAGTTAAGGTACTTTTGGACAAGTTCTGTAAAGGAAAATATCAGTACACAAATAAGTACCAGTATAACTAACGCAGCATGTCTCATATCGATATATTTATTCAGGTATGTTTTTTTCATAAAATAAAAACCAATTCTATTTGTTGCTTTATTCATGTGTTTTTTACTTGCCATTGGTCTGACCTTAAAGGTTGTAGAGTAGGGATAAATAATAATGCTCGAAAAAAATGATAATTATATATAATAAGCCTTCTCATTGGTTTCTCCTTATCATTTTTTCAGTCTCTGAAGAGCATTTATAATATCCACCCCACCCACAAAGGTCTCTTTTTTACCGTCTTTTTCGATTACGCATGATGGTGTTGCATTTATTTTATCTGCTTTTAAAAGTTTGCCAAACAACTCGAATGTGGGTCTTGTATCATATGGTTTTATTTTTATCTCCTTTGAATTTAGATATGCCTCCAATTTCTCAGCTTTATCTATCTTCTGGTCAGAGGCCTCGATAAGGGCATTTCTTATTGTCAGGGCACGCTCTAAGCTCTTCTTTTCATTGAGGCCATACAAGAAGTATCTGGCATATAGAGAGGATGCCCTATAAAAAGGCGTGTCTATAAAAGTAAAGGTAATAATATTGTTTTTAATGAGATCGATTATAACAGGTTCGATAGATGGTTCCATCTTTTTGCATGGCGGGCAGAAATAGTCTGTATAAAGTCGCACAACCACCTTTCCGCTACCAAAGGTGGATAAGGGCATCTCTTCTGCATACACCGGTGTAGCAGTACCCTTAAACACAAAAGAGAATAAAATGAGGGCAAAAATCATGCACAACGCAATCAGTTTTTTCTTTTTCCAGTTTAGATTTACAAAAAATTGCAACATAAGCACACCTCCAAAGGCCAGGCAGTAAGAACAGTAGGTATTATGCCATATCTGAAATCCAACAAGATATACCTCTATGCCTACCCCAGCAGATAGTAAAATAAGTAAAAGTGTATCTTTTTTCAAAATGGCAAGCAAAATGATGGCTGCCATATAGCCAATGCCTATATATTGCAATTCAATACCAAAGACATCACCCTTAAGATATGAACAGGCTGTCTCGCAGATGGTATAAAAATATTCAATCCCAATGGCAATCAAGGCGAGGATAATGGTGATTACGTATCGCCTTGATTGTACAAAACTTATTGTTTTGCTCATCTTATTTATGCTCAAGTCTTGAGTTCCTTCAACCATTCTTCAATCTTTTCTTTTATCGCATCTCTGACCCGCCGTGTTTTTTCGAGTTTTTCTTCTAAAGTTCCTGTAAAGGAAGATGGGTCTTCAAAGCTCCAGTGAATAGTCTTTGAAAGAAGCCCAGGAAAGATGGGGCAGGCCTCAGCGCTTGCCGCATCACAGACGGTTATCACATAGGAGAATAATTCACCTCTCTTGAAGAGGTCAAAGACACTTTTTG
>JAKPCK010000073.1 GCA_029553295.1 Deltaproteobacteria bacterium
CAAAGGGGCTGCAGAATCAGGTATAGATGCCACGGCCTTTATAGTATCTATACCCCAATATGTGGTCCTGGAAGAGGACTATATAGCAAAGGTAAGGCTCATGGAGATACTTAATATGCTATACGGTATCCCCATAAATAATAAGGACATAGAAAATGCCCGGGAACAGCTAAATATTATAAACGAGAGGATAAAAAACACGCCGAAGATAAAGGTTTTTTTACCACAGCTTGAGAGTATCTACGATACAAGAATCAGGTCAACAGACAAAGGCTATACACCCTCTATGTCGCCGGAAATGGATGAGCTTTTCTGGAAAACCATGGGTAAGGACGACGATATAGGTAGAGCATAGGGTGAATTCGTTGATATGCCCTCCAGAGATAATATACAGAGACTTTTACGCCTGTGATTGTTTCAATCTCATGGACAGTTTAGATTTGATTAAATCGCCTGTACTGATTATATGCGGTAAGGATGATAATCTCACCCCGCCTAAATATGCAGAGCACCTTAAATCACATATAAGATCCTCTGAACTTGTCATCATAGAGGATGTAGGACATATGGTTATGCTGGAAAAACCAGAGTCAGTAAATGCAGAGATAGAAAAATTTCTAAAAAAGCACACGCTTTAGGCCGAATATAATACTTTTGCATAGTTTTACATAGGTCTCTATCTTGTCTTTACTTTCCATGTATACCCATGATTTTATAAATTGTTTCTATCACCATGCCTGTCTCAATTTCACTGTTTTTGTTGATTAACGATATATTTCTCCCCCTGGGGTGCCAGACATAAGGGTTAAAATCCGTAAATATAGAAACCGTATAGAGCCCGCAGGCTCCGGCAAGGTGTGCCATCCCTGAGTCATTGGATACAAATATACCACCCTCTGAAAAAAAATCCTTCACATCATTTAGTTCTCTAATAATAACAGAGCCTTCAATGGTTTTGACAGTATCGAAGGATTCAAGTAAAAGCGTAGGCACACCTTTATCCGTAAGTATTCTGTAGAGTTCCACAAAATTATTATATCCCCATTTTTCTTTCTTAAAGCCCCTCTCAGGATATAAGATAACCCTGTCTGTCTTCAATGGGACAATCTCCTTCCTGTGAGGCTCAATATTGTATTTTACAAGCTGCCTTAACTGATAATCCTCAACATGGACAGGTGTTGGGTCTTTTGGTGCTTCAGGATACATATCTATAAAAATAACGGGGTCTCTTGAAAATCGCTCAAGCCTTGTCCTTAAAGATCCATGTCTATCTTTACCTGTGAATATTATCCTCTCCCAAGTAATATCCGATGGTTTCTGGGAAAAGAGAAAAAGCCATTTTGCTGATTCTATATTTTCTATGCGGATAAAATAATCAGGAAAGAGGTTTATAAACCTCCTTATACCGCATGCAATAAGGGAATCCCTGAAATGTCTTGAAAGGGAAAAAAACAGAGACTCAGAAAGACACACATCACCAAGCCCTCCCATGTGAATAAGCAATACCTCTTTGTTTTCGGTTTTCATAGACAATATTTTATTATGCAAAAATTTGTCGACAGGGGTAGTAGACTTTGTTTTTTATTGCATTAATAATTGCGATAAGAAAATTTTTAAGGCATCCTTGAATCAAACCCTTTATTTAAAAATACAGCAAATACTGGCTGGGGGATAGGGATTTGAACCCCAATTCACGGAGTCAGAGTCCGTTGTCCTGCCGTTGAACGATCCCCCAGTACATGATTATATATAACTATTTTTTTTCTTTATTGTCTACTGTTTCCTTTTTCTGTGTCAGTTCTATTATGGCCATAGGTGCATTGTCGCCCTTTCGCCTTCCAATCTTAAGGACCCTTGTATAACCGCCATTTATAGTGGCATAGCGGTCACCAATATCAGTAAAGAGCTTTTTAACAACCTGTTTGTTTCTCAGAAAGGCAAAGGCCTGCCTGAGAGAATGGAGGTCTTTCCTTTTTGCCAGTGTTATAAGTCTGTCTGCCACACCTTTAAGCACCATAGCCTTGGTATTGGTTGTCTTTATACTCTCATGGTCAAAAAGAGAGATGGCGAGATTCTTTAAAAGTGCCTCTCTATGGCTTTTTGTTCTGTTTAATTTTTTTACTCTTCTAAGATGCCTCATGATAACCTCATATTATATATGGTCTTTTCTTTTTACCGACATTTTATCCAATTCCTCCCTGGAAGGGAAGTTATCGAGTTTAATACCCAATCTCAGCCCCATACAGGAGAGTATCTCCTTGATCTCGTTCAGGGATTTTCTACCAAAGTTCTTTGTTGTTAGCATCTCCTGCTCTGTCTTCTGAACGAGCTCACCTATGTATTTTATGTCTGCATTCTTTAAGCAATTGGCACTTCTCACTGAAAGCTCTAATTCATCCACACTCCTGAAGAGATTTTCATTGAAATCCTGTTTCTCTAATCCCCGTTCCTGAGTCTCTGTCTCATCCTCAAATTCATCGAAATGTATGAATATCTTCATCTGTTCTTTGATTATTTTGGCGGCAAAGGATAGTGCATCAAGGGGGCTTATGCTCCCGTTTGTCCATATCTCCATGGTGAGTTTGTCATAATCCATTCTAAAACCAACCCTTGCAGGTGTTACATTATAGCTTACCTTTTTGATGGGTGTAAATATGGAATCTATGGGTATTGTCCCAAGGGGGTCATTTTCATTATAATTCATCTCAGAAGGCACATAGCCCCTTCCTGCCTTAACCTTCATCTCCATGTATAGCCTGGCATCTTCACTCAGGGTTGCTATATGATGGTCAGGGTTCACTATCTCTATTGTCCCATCATGGATTATATCTTTTGCAGTCACCTCTTTTTTGCCCTTCTCGTCTATCTTGATGACCCTTGTCTTATCATCGCTTACCCTTAAAACAACCTTTTTCAGATTCAGTATTATCTCTGTTACATCCTCTTTTACACCCCTAATGGTAGAGAATTCATGGTCAACGCCATCTATCCAGACAGATGTTATAGCTCCTCCCATTATGGAAGAGAGGAGTACCCTCCTCAGGGAGTTGCCTATTGTAATACCGTATCCCCTCTCAAAGGGTTCAGCAGAAAACTTTAAATAATTATCTTCCTTTTTTTCTATATCAATCTTAGCTGGTTTTATTAATTCCTGCCAATTTTTTTCAAACATAGACATATACCCTCCTTAGGGGTAAGAAACTATCTTGAATAGTATTCAACGATAAGTTGTTCTTTAATAGGCATTGTAATATCTTCTCTCGAAGGTAGCTGCCTTATAATACCTTTCATATTTTCTTTATCGAGTTCTATCCATGTAGGTAGTCCTCGTCTTACCACAGACTCGAGGGCATTTTTAACTGTTACAAGTTCTTTATTTTTTACTGATATCTCATCCCCGGCCTTTACAAGATATGATGCGATATTGACACATTTTCCATTTACCAGTATATGCCTATGGGATACAAGCTGTCTCGCCTCTTTGCGTGATGTAGCAAAACCGAGCCTGTAGACCATGCTATCCAGGCGACGTTCTAATAGAATAAGGAAGTTAGAGCCTGTTATACCCTGTTTCCTTTCAGCTATATTAAAAAATCGCTTGAACTGCTTTTCGCTCAGGCCATAAATTTTTCTCACTTTTTGTTTCTCCCTGAGCCTTATCCCATATTCCATTATCTTTCCCCTTGTATCAACATGGACACCAGGTGGATAGTTTCTCTTTTCTATTGCACATTTCTCTGTGTAGCATCTCTCTCCTTTGAGAAAAAGCTTTATACCTTCTCTTCTACACAACCTGCATGATGGTCCTATATATCTTGACAATTCCTTCCTCCTTAAACCCTTCTTCTTTTGGGTGGCCTGCACCCGTTATGAGGTATAGGTGTGATATCCCTGATGAGGTGTATCTTTAATCCTGCGCTCTGAAGTGCCCTTAATGCAGCCTCTCTCCCTGCCCCTGGCCCTTTAATATACACATCAACAGTCTTCAAGCCATTTTCCATGGCCTTTTTTGCCGCATTCTCTGCAGCAAGCTGGGCAGCAAAGGGTGTGCTCTTCCTTGAACCCTTAAACCCTACAACCCCTCCGCTGGACCATGATATAACATTCCCCTGAGGGTCTGTTATGGTGATAATCGTATTATTAAAACTGGATTGTATGTATGCCTGGCCTGTTGGTATATTCTTCTTTACCTTTTTTTTACCGGTTTTTCTGGTCTTTGCCATCTATCCACCTCATTTCTTTCTTTTCATCTGAGACTTTCTCGGGCCTTTTCTTGTCCTGGAGTTGGTCCTTGTCCTCTGACCCCTCACCGGCAAACCCTTTCTGTGTCTTAAACCCCTGTAGCAACCTATATCCATAAGCCTCTTGATGTTTATACTGACCTCTTTTCTCAGGTCACCCTCTACCTTGTATGACCTCTCTATGATGTCTCTAATCTTTGCTATCTCTTCTTCTGTGAGGGTGTTTGTCCTTTTATCAGGGCTTATGCCTGCCTCAGAGAGTATCTTGTTGGACAGCGATCTCCCAATCCCATAGATATATGTTAATGCTATCTCTATCCTCTTTTCCCTGGGTATATCAACACCTGCAATTCTTGCCAATCTATACCTCCTTAACCCTGCTTCTGTTTATGTTTTGGGTTTTCGCATATTATCCTTAGTACGCCTTTTCTCTTGATTATCTTGCACTTATCACACCTTTTCTTTACAGAAGGTTTTACCTTCATGACAACCTCCTACTTAACCCTGTAAATTATTCTGCCTCTTGTTAGATCATAAGGAGAAAGCTCAACCACTACCTTATCACCCTTTAAAATCTTTATATAGTGCATCCTCATCTTGCCTGATACATGGGCAAGGACCTTATGGCCATTGGGGAGCTCTACCCTGAACATGGCATTGGGTAAAGGCTCTATTACCGTTCCTTCAATCTCTATCCCTTCACCTTTTGGCATAATCTCTATATCTTACTCAATATCTCAGGCCCCTTATCTGTTATGGCAACAGTGTGCTCAAAATGAGCAGATAAGGAACCATCTTTAGTTACTGCAGTCCAGCCGTTCTCTTTTATCATAACCTCGCTTCTTCCCATATTTATCATAGGTTCAATTGCAAATACCATACCCCTTTTTAACCTGATGCCCCTTCCTTTCTCGCCATAATTGGGGACCTGAGGTTCTTCATGGAGGCTTGCACCTATCCCATGCCCTACAAATTCCCTTACAACGGAGAACCCTGCTGATTCTGCGTGGGTCTGTATGGCATTTGATATATCATTGAGCCTATTGCCCTCTCTTGTCTGTTCAATGCCTTTATATAAAGACTCCTCTGTAATCTTTAGAAGCCTTTTTGTCTCATCAGATATAGACCCTACTGCCTCGGTCAGGGCAGCATCACCGTAAAAGCCATCATATCTGGCGCCAAAGTCAAGACTGACTATATCACCTTCTTTTAATATACGGTTACCTGGCATTCCATGAACCACCTCATCATTCACTGATACGCAGAGACAGAAGGGATAACCATTGTAACCCTTAAAAGCTGCCTTAATCTTTTTATCACTCTTTATCTTTTGTTCACATAACATCTCAAGCTCTATGGTCCTGATACCTGCCTTTATGTTATCCTTCAGATATAACAGCATCTCCATAGCATAGATACTGGCAACTCTAATCTTCTCTATCTCAGATGGTGTCTTTATTATTATCATAATCTATGCATGATCTAAAGACACATCATCTCCTGCCCTTGATCCTCGCAGATTTTTTAACGAGACCATCATAGTGTCTCAAGATAAGATGAGACTCTATCTGCTGTATTGTATCAAGGGCAACACCTACAACTATCAAAAGTGCGGTCCCACCAAAATAAAAGGGGACATTAAACTTTTTCACAAGTAAGGTCGGCAAAACACAGACAAAAGATATATATAAAGCCCCTACTAGTGTTATCCTGGAGAGAATCTTTTCTATATACTCTGATGTCTTTTTGCCGGGTCTTATACCAGGTATATAGCCCCCATACTTTTTCATATTATCTGCCACATTATCTGGATTAAAGACTATGGCAGTATAAAAGAAACAGAAAAAGATTATAAAACCTATATATAAAATCTCATGGAGAAGACTACCTGGTGTCAGGAGTTCTGCAAATTTTTTCATATACGGATGGGCTATAAAACTTGCAATGGTTGCCGGAAACATAAGTATTGAGGATGCAAATATGGGCGGGATAACACCTGCTGTATTGACCTTTAATGGCAGGTGTGTAGACTGTCCACCATACATCCTCCTGCCCACTACACGCTTTGCATACTGGACAGGGATCCTCCTCTGGGATGTCTCCATAAACAGTATAAAGGCAACTACTAACAGCATCATAATTATTATCAATAGCACAACAAACCAGTTCATCTCCCCGGAACTCACAAGGCTCATTGTCCCGGCTATGGCATTGGGCATCCTTGCCACAATACCTGCAAATATAATAAGGGAGATACCGTTTCCTATCCCCTTTTCTGTTATCTGTTCTCCAAGCCACATAATAAAAGATGTCCCTGCAGTAAGGGTTATCATGGTCATAATCCTGAAACTCCACCCAGGATTATAGACAACAAGCTCTCCTGCTGCGCCCCTCATCTGCTCAAGCCCAACGGCAATGCCAAAGCCCTGTATAAGACTTATAATTATGGTCCCGTATCTTGTATACTGGGTTATCTTTCTCCTTCCTGCCTCTCCTTCTTTTGATAGCCTCTCCAGTGTAGGGACTACTACAGTCAACAACTGCAATATAATAGATGCACTGATGTAAGGCATAATCCCCAGGGCAAACACAGAGAGACGCTCCAGGCCACCACCGGCAAACATATCAAAAAAACCAAGGAGTGTCCCTTTTGCCCTTTCAAATATCCCTGCCAGCACCCTTCCATCTATACCAGGGGTAGGTATATGAACACCTATCCTGTATACGGCAAGTAATGCCAGTGATATTAATATCCTTCTTTTAAGCTCAGGGATTTTTCCAATATTCTGGAAACCCCCCATTAACTCAATACCTCCACATCACCACCTAATTTTTTAATCTTTTCAATGGCAGCTTTAGATGCCTTGTGAACCTTTACCTTTACAGGAAAATCTATATCCCCATTGGAAAGGAGTTTTATGCCGTCTTTTAATTTTTTTACAACCCCTTTTGTAAGGAAATCATCAACAGTTACTACCTGTTCATAACCCCTGAATTTTTCCAGGTCACTGACCTTTACAATGGCATATTCTTTTCTGAATGGATTTTTAAAGCCCCTCTTTGGTATCCTCCTGGTAAGGGGCATCTGACCACCCTCAAATCCTTTTCCTTTTGAGCCCCCGCTCCTTGCCCGCTGTCCTTTATTCCCATAGGTGGCAGTTGTCCCATGACCAGAGCCTGTGCCCCTGCCAACCCTCTTCCTATTCTTCTTTGAGCCTTCAATAGGTCTTAAATCACTGAGCTTCATCTCTTATATTTCCTCCACAACCTTGACCAGATGGATCACCTTTTTAATCATACCTCTAATCTCAGGTGTATTTTTTACTATCCTTTCCTCATTTAACCTTTTAAATCCGAGGCTCCTGATTGTATCCCTCATATCCTTCGTGCACGATATTGTGCTTCGCACCCATTTTATCCTGAGCTGATTCACATTATACCTCCTCGGCCTTTAGCTTTCCCCTCTGTCTCAGTGCAACCTCCGGTGATTTGAGCATTGTAAGGCCTTTTATGGTTGCCTTGACCACATTATGGTAATTCCTGGAACCATAGCATTTGGTAAGTATGTTTGTTATCCCTGCCACCTCAACTACAGCTCTCACTGCCCTGCCTGCTATAACACCTGTTCCTTCCTTGGCAGGCTTCATAAATACCTCGCTTGTTCCATACTTTGCCTTTATCTGATGGGGTATTGTGCCTTTGGTTACCGGGACCTTGACAAGCTCTTTTTTTGCCTGCTCAATTGCCTTTCTTATGGCATCAGGGACCTCATTTGCCTTTCCAAGTCCATAACCGACCCTGCCGTTTCCGTCACCCACGACCACTATGGCACTGAAACTAAATCTCCTCCCACCTTTTACGACCTTTGCTACCCTATTTATATAGACCAAACGGTCCTGCAGTTCTACGCCTTCAAGCTCTAAACCTTTTTTATCAACCAATATGGAACCTCCTGTTTAGAATAAAAGACCTGCCTCTCTTGCAGCATCACCAAGGGCCTTGACCCTTCCATGGTATTTAAAGCCGTTTCTGTCAAATACAACATGCTTTATGCCGAGCTCTATAGCCTTTTTTCCTATATACTCCCCTACCTTTTTTGCTGCCTCTATATTTCCGCCTGATTTAATCTGTCCCTTAATCTCTTTATTTAGAGTAGAGATACCTGTTATAGTCCTTCCTTCCTGGTCGTCTATCAGCTGGGCATAAATGCCCTTCAGACTCTTATAGACGCACAGTCTGGGTTTGTCCTTGGTGCCAGAAATCTTCATCTTTATTCTCTTTTTTCTCTTTAGCCTTGCTTCAACCTTTTCTTTTCTCTGCATCTTCTACCTCTTATTTCCCGCTTTTACCAGCCTTTTTCCTCAAGGCCTCGCCGACATATTTGATGCCTTTATTCTTATAGACATCTGGCTTTCTCAGTCCCCTTATCTTTGCAGCGACCTGGCCGACAAGCTCCTTATCTATACCCTTTATAGTTACAAGGGTCTGCTTATCCACCTGTGCTGATATGCCAGCCGGCAGAGGAAACTGTATAGGATGTGAATAACCGAGATAAAATACAAGATTATCACCCTGCATCTCTGCCCTGTACCCAATCCCTATGATCTCCAGTTTCTTCTCAAAACCCTTATCTATCCCCTCTACCATATTTGAGATGAGTGTCCTCATTAAACCATGGTAGCTTCTTATCTTCTTGTCGTCACTTGCCCTTTTCACATAGACAACTTTGCCGTCTATCTCTACTGATATACCCTCCAGAATTGGTCTTTTAAGTGAGCCCTTTGCACCTGAGACATGGACCTCACCATCTCTAACCTCTATTTTCACAGATTCAGGGAGAGTAATAGGTTTTCTTCCAATCCTTGACATAAAACACCTCACCAGACCATCAGGAGAGGTTCCCCTCCGATTTTGTTTTTTCTTGCATTTATATCTGTCATGAGACCCTGTGATGTAGAGATTATTACAAGGCCAAGTCTGTTTTTTAACCTTGCAATATCCCCTGTCTTAACATAGACCCTTCTGCCTGGCTTACTTATCTTTTTAAGCCCGGTTATAACGCTGTTATTATTCTCATCATAGCTTATATAGATCTTCAGGAATTTTTTCCTGTTCTCATCCACAAAGACCTTGCAGTTTCTAATATAGCCCTCATCTTTAAGTATCTTCGATATATTGTACTTCATATTAGAATAAGGGACGTCCACATACTCATGACGTGCCATTATTGCATTTCTTATCCTCGTTAACATATCGGCTATAGGATCTACCATACCCATTAATGCCCCCTTACCAGCTCGATTTTACAACCCCGGGGATCTCTCCCCTAAGGGCATAACCCCTGAAGCATATCCTGCATATCTTGAACTTTCTCAGATAGCCTCTTGGCCTTCCACAGATGGAGCATCTGTTTCTGGTCCTTACCTGATACTTTGGGGTCCTGTTTGCCTTTTCTATCATAGCCTTTCTTGCCATCTATTCCTCCGTCAGCTCCTGAAGGGCATACCCATGAGTTTTATGAGTTCAAACCCCTCTTCGTCCGTCTTAGCAGTTGTAGTTATAGTTATGTTCATGCCCCTTATCTTATCCACCTTATCATAATCTATCTCTGGGAAGATTATCTGCTCCCTTAAGCCAAGTGTATAATTTCCTCTTCCGTCAAATGACTTGGGTGATACGCCCTTAAAGTCCCTGACCCTTGGTAGCACTATAGTAACAAGCTTGTGGAAAAACTCATACATCCTCTCGCCCCTCAAGGTTACCATTGTGCCTATTGGCATGCCTGCCCTGAGCTTAAAAGATGCAATAGACTTCTTTGCCTTGGTAATAACGGGTTTCTGACCTGTAATGAGCATTATATCGTTAGAGGCACTGTCGAGGACCTTTATATTCTGGATAGCCTCTCCAAGACCGATATTTACTACAATCTTTTCGAGTCTGGGGACCTCCATTATATTTTTGTATTTAAATCTCCTCATCAAAGCAGGAACAACCTCTTTTCTGTAGAATTCCATGTATTCTGTCTTCAAGTATTTCCTCCTACTTATCTATAACTTCATTACACTTTTTGCAAAATCTTACCTTTTTCCCGTCTTCGAGTATCTTCCTGCCAACCCTAACCGGCTTCGAACACTTCTCGCAATAGATCATTAAGTTAGATATATGTATGGGGCTCTCCCTCTCCATTATACCGCCCTTAGACTTCTGGCTCGGCTTTACATGCCTTTTTATCATATTAACCTTCTCGACTACAGCCCTGTCTTTCTTCTTTATTATCCTCAAGACCTTGCCAGTCTTACCCTTGTCCTTACCTGTTGTCACCATAACAAGGTCATTTTTTCTTATCTGATAATGCTTTTCTTCCATATCTACCTCAAAATGAACTTTTAACCTTAAGCAGTCTGCTTAGGTGTTCTCTTTGCCTTTTTCTCTGTGTCATACAACCTCAGGTGCCAGGGAGACAATCTTCATGAACTTTTTTGCCCTCAATTCCCTTGCTACCGGTCCGAAAATCCTTGTCCCGATTGGCTCGTTATACTGATTTATAATAACTGCTGAATTATCATCAAACTTGACGTAAGAGCCGTCAAACCTCTTTATCTCTTTTTTTGTTCTTACTATAACTGCCTTAACAACATCGCCCTTTTTGACTTTTGAGTTAGGTATAACTTCCTTTACCGAGGCAACTATTATATCACCCACTGTACCGTATCTCTTCCTTGAGCCACCCAGAATCCTTATGCAGCCCAGTTTTTTTGCCCCAGAGTTGTCTGCTACCTGAAGTTTAGTTTTCTCTTGTATCATCGCTTACCACCTCTTCCTGTATTGCTGCCACAGGCTCTTCTCTTCTGATAATATCCTTTACCAGCCACCTCTTGTCTTTGCTCAATGGTCTTGCCTCTACTATCAATACCTTATCCCCTATTGAACATCTGTTCTGCTCATCATGGGCCTTGTATCTCTTCTTTGTCTTTATATATTTGTGGTATTTTGGATGTTTATGGAATTTTTCCACCTCTACAACAACAGTCTTATCCATCTTGTCCTTTAAAACAATCCCGGTCATCTTTCTTTTATGGGCTACTTTTTTTAATTCCATGCCTACCCCTTCGACTCCTTTTGTCTCAAAGCAGTTTCTATCCTTGCAATATCCCTTTTAAGAAGCCTCATCCTTGCAGTATTCTCCAATTGTCCGGTAGAATGCTGAAATCGGAGATTAAATATCTCTTCCTTTATATCCCTCTTCTTTTTCAAAAGCTCTTCTACAGTGAGTTCTTTAATTTCCTTTGCCTTCATTTTTCCTCGCTTCTTACAACGAATCTTGTCTCTATAGGGAGTTTATGAGATGCTATCCTGAGTGCCTCCCTTGCCTTATCTTCAGGGACACCCTTTATTTCATATATAATCTTACCAGGCTTGACAACGGCAACCCATCCTTCATTAGGGCCTTTTCCCTTGCCCATCCTTGTCTCTGCAGGTTTTTTTGTAATGGGTTTATCGGGAAATACCCTTATCCACACCTTGCCTGCCCTCTTGACATATCTTGTCAGGGCAATACGGGCTGCCTCAATCTGTCTTGCTGTAAGAATACCACACTCAAGGGATTGCAAACCAAAGTCGCCAAAGCTTATCTCGTTACCCCTGCTGGCAACCCCCTTCATCCTTCCTTTTTGTTGTTTTCTGTATTTAACCCTTTTTGGCGCAAGCATTATATTGTCTCCTGATAGATTTCACCTTTGTATATCCAGACCTTGATCCCTATAACACCGTATTTAGTTGATGCAACAGCAAAACCATAGTCTATATCTGCCCTTATTGTCTGGAGGGGGACCCTCCCCTCTCTATACCATTCTGTCCTTGCCATCTCTGCACCCGCCAGCCTCCCAGAACACATGGCCTTTATGCCTTTGGCACCGAATTTTAATGCCTGGGACACATTTCTCTTCATGGCCCTTCTAAAGGAAACCCTTCTTTCAATCTGGAGTGCGATATTTTCTGCAACAAGCTGGGCATCTGTCTCAGGCCTCTTGACCTCATTGATATTAAGGATTACCTCCTTTTCCGTCATTGCCTGGAGTTCTTTTTTCAAGACCTCTACCTCAGCACCTTTTCTTCCTATAACAAGACCCGGTCTTGCAGTATGTATGTTCACCTTAACCCTTTTGTCTTTATTGGCTGCCCTTTCTATCTCTATCTTTGAGATCCCTGCCTGATAGAGTTTCTTTTTTAAAAACCTCTTAATCGCCATATCCTCGAGCAAGAATTTTGCATAGTTCTTAGAGGCAAACCATCTTGAATCCCATGTCTTTATTGTCCCGAGTCTGAAGCCTACAGGATTTGTCTTTTGACCCATTTAACCTCCAAATATTATGATTCGTCCAATACCATTGTTATATGGCTCATTCTCTTTCTTATCTTTGTTGCCCTGCCCATTGCCCTGGGGAGAAATCTCTTCAGCGTTGGTCCGGCATCAACCATTATATTTTTTACATAGAGACTGTCAATATCTATATATTTATTCTGCTTTGCATTGGCTATGGCACTATTTAACAGTTTCTTCAATATAAAAGAGGCCTTCTGAGGCATAAAAGACAGCATGCCTAATGCCTCATTTACGTTTTTCTTTTTTATCAAGTCCGCTACTATCCTTACCTTTGTTGGGGATATCCTTATCATTCGGGTTTTTGCGATAATCTCCATTTTTTAATCCTTCCTCTTTGCAACCTTTGCCTTTCTGTCGCCTGCATGACTGTGAAAGGTCCTTGTAGGGGAAAACTCGCCTATCTTATGACCCACCATCTCCTCGGTCACAAAAACAGGTATAAACTTTTTTCCATTATGCACTGCAAATGTTAACCCTATAAAATCAGGAGTAATTGTGGATCTCCTTGACCAGGTTTTTATAACCTTAGAGCTTTTTGCGCTCTTTGCCTCATATACTTTTTTTAGAAGCTTTTCTTCTACAAAGGGTCCTTTTCTTAAAGACCTTCCCACAGATACCTCCTACTTATCTCTATGTTTTATTATAAACTTTTCAGTTCTCTTATTCTTTCTGGTTTTCAAACCCTTTGCCAACTGACCCCATGGTGAGCACGGATGTCTGCCACCTTTTGACCTGCCCTCACCACCACCAAGGGGATGGTCAACCGGGTTCATTGCTGCACCCCTCACTGTTGGCCTGATACCCATCCATCTGTGTCTGCCAGCCTTTCCAATGGAGATATTTTCATGCTCTATATTTCCTACCTGGCCTATTGTAGCCATACAGGCAAGGTTTATTAGCCTGACCTCCCCCGATGGCAACCTGACATGTCCGTATCCGCCTTCTTTGGCAATAAGCTGTGAGTAGTTGCCTGCACTCCTTGCAATCTGACCGCCTTTTCCCGGCTTCAACTCCACATTATGGATAAATGTGCCAAGGGGTATATACTCAAGGGGCATTGCATTGCCTTCTTTTATGTCTGTATCAGGTTTTTTGCTGGATATTACTGTGTCACCTACTTTTAGACCAAGTGGTGCAATAATATATCTCTTCTCTCCGTCCCTGTAATTGATTAAGGCGATATTTGCTGACCTGTTGGGGTCATACTCAATGCTACTCACCTTCCCTGGTATCTCAAATTTATTCCGTTTGAAATCTATTATCCTGTATTTCTTCTTATGACCGCCGCCTATGTGTCTTGTTGTTATCTTGCCGGAGTGATTTCTCCCTCCTGTCTTTTTTAATTTAGCAACCAAGGTTTTCTCTGGCCCTTTCCTGGTAATCTCATCATAGGTAAGGGCACTCATGAATCTCCTTCCAGGAGAGGTTGGCTTATATTCTCTTGTTCCCATTATGCACCTTCAAAGATTCCTATTTTATCTTTTGGACTGAGCTTAACAATCGCCTTTTTCCAATCCGGTCTCTTTCCAGAAAATCTACCAAGACGTTTTTTCTTTCCTTCCACGACAGATATCTGAACAGACAGTACCTTTACCTTAAAGAGCTTTTCAATGGCCTTCTTTATCTCTATCTTGTTGGCATCCCTCTGGACCTCAAACACATACTGGTTACCATTCTCTTTTAAAAAAGTGCTCTTCTCTGTTATTATTGGTCTTAAAACAATATCAAATTCGTTCATGGCGCAAGCACCTCTTCTATCTTACGGAGAGAATCAAGGGTCAGGATAAGCTGTTCATGCCTTATTATATCATAGACATTTAGCCCCTCTACCCTGAGTATCTTTATATAGGGTATGTTCCTTGCTGATTTCTCTATAATCTCATCTTTGTTAGCTATGACAAACAGGGGTTTGGTAAGGTTCATGTCTTTTAGGATTCCATTGAATGATTTTGTGCTTATCTCGTTTAATTCCAGTTTGTCAAGGACCTTCATCTGGGAATCTGTAAAACGGATTGTAAGGGCAGACCTGAGTGCACTCTTTTTTACCTTTTTGGGGAGGTTGTAGCTATAATCCCTGGGATGGGGACCAAAGACAACACCTCCTCCTACCATTAAGGGTGATTTATAACTCCCCTGCCTTGCCCTTCCTGTGCCCTTCTGCCTGTAAGGTTTCTTGCCACTACCCTTAACCTCTTTCCGAGTCTTTGTAGAGGCTGTGCCCTGTCTTCTGTTTGCAAGCTGCATCTTTATCACATCGTGGATAAGATGAGGTTTAACATCACAGTTAAATATCTCATCCTTTATCTCGATCTCGCCTATTTTTTCTGCCTTTATATTTAGCAGGTCTGCTTTTGCCATTTAAAACACCTCAAGATTTTATCTCCACATCAACTCCAGCAGCAAGTTCAAGTTTCATGAGCGCATCAACAGTCTGTGGGGTCGGTTCAAATATATCGATTAGCCTTTTATGTGTCCTAATCTCAAACTGCTCCCTGGACTTCTTATCTATGTGTGGTGACCTGAGAACACAGAATTTCTGTATCCTTGTGGGCAGTGGAACAGGCCCAACAACCTGTGCACCGGTCTTTCTTGCTGCATCTACTATCTCTTTTACCGATTGATCAAGCAGTCTATGATCAAAGGCTTTCAGGCATATCCTGATTTTCTGCCTCATCTTTTATCCCCTCTACTCTATTATCTCTGTTACAACACCGGCACCAACGGTCTTACCACCCTCCCTTATTGCAAAGCGGAGCTCTTTTTCAAGGGCTATGGGTGAGACGAGTTCTACGGTGAGTGTTACATTGTCACCTGGCATA
>JAKPCK010000099.1 GCA_029553295.1 Deltaproteobacteria bacterium
AACCATGACCTTGCATATAACCCTGTGTGTTACAACTAAGACAGATTCATCGTCTTTAGTAATATGCCTTTCAATACCCCTTGATATGCGGTCTCTAACCCTATGGAGGGTCTCGCCACCCTGGACAGAGAGCATCTCCGGCGACCTCCTCCATAATTCAAAGTCAGAGGTGTATGTTTTTTTCACCTCCTCAACAGTGAGGCCCTCCCATATACCGAAATTTATATCTGTGAACTCGTCAACTATTTCTATTTTTGTACCTGTTGCATCACCTACCGCCTGTGCGGTCTGAAATGCCCTTTTTAAAGGGCTCGATAATATACGGTTAATAGGCTTGTCCTTGAAATATAAACCTGCCATTTCAGCCTGATTAAGACCTTTTTCATTCAGGGGGATGTCTTTTGTCCCCCTGAATATCTCTTCTTTATTCCATTGTGTCTCACCGTGCCTTAAGATATATAGCCTTCTCAATGTATTCCTCCTGAAGGGCGTTCTCCAGGAGATTGTAACATTTTTTCTATTCATCAGACAACCTAACCAGTCTTTCTAATTATTGTCCTCTGGTCATCAGGGATAGGAGGAGGCACTGGGGCACCGACTATTTTAGTTACTGCACCAAACTTAGGTGGACAGGCATCATAGCATGTACCACACCTTATACATTTGTCCTGGTCAATTATGTGAATCTTATTTTTTTCGCTTATTATGGCAGATGCAGGGCATCTCCTTGCACAGGTCATACATGCCTGACATCTCTTCGGGTCGATGTAATAAGAAGGGGCCTCTTTTATCAACCTATCTATATCCTCGCTGGTATAGAGTTTTTTATATACTTCTTCGTCAGGATTATGTATAGCCAGCTCTTTCATCTTGACAAGCTTGAAATATGGGACAAGTTTTATTATGTTTTTAAGCCGGGTTTTTAACTCATTTTCATCTAAACCCTCAATCCTTCCAAGTGGACCCAGCTCCTCTATCTCCCTGCTGAACTCATTCATAATATTTGCAAATCGTATACCTTCACCGGCCGATACCCATTCGAGCCTTAATCTCTTCGGATTAATCCCCACATGCTCCAGCAATTTCTTGCAGAAATTATACATGCTCAGGGCATCATAATTTCCTTCAGGGTTATAATGGCAGTCGTTGATATGACACCCTCCTACAAAGATTCCATCAGCGCCGTTTAAAAATGCAAAGAGTATATGCTTCATGTCAACCCTGCCTGAGCACATGACCCTTATAAGGCGGATATAGGTTGGATATTGAAAACGAGAAACACCACAAAGGTCTGCACCGCCATAACAACACCAGTTACATATTATACCCAGCATCTTCGGTCTAAATTTGGATTCTGAACTCATTTTTTCCTCCCTTTTATTAAATTATAATTGTCTTTCCAGAGGCATATTCTGTATCTTTATATAAACCTGCCAGAATCTGGCTAAATATCTCCTTGTCTGTATAGTGTTTTAACTGAATTGCCCCTGTTGGGCACTTGGAATTGCACAGCCCGCACCCCTTACACAGCACAGGGACAACGCTTGCCTTTTTTCCCATCCTTGTATCTTTAAGCTCGATTGCATTGTATGTGCAGGCTGGCGCACATGCACCACATCCCATACACATCTTCTCATCTACTGTACAGACAGAACCTGATGCCACAACAGTATCATTGGATAGCAGGGTTAGCGCCCTCCCTGCAGCGCCATAAGCCTGAGAGATAGTCTCTGGGATCAACTTAGGATAATGGGCTATGCCACAGAGGTATACACCTTCGGCAGCAAAATCAACGGGTCTTAATTTAACATGGGCCTCCTGGAAAAACCCATCAGGGCCTAATGCTACCTTAAATTTTTTGGATACCTCCTGGCTCGCCTCTGCTGGGATTATGGCTGCGGCAAGGGCAATAATATCTGCATCCAGCTCTATCTTTTTACCCAATATATAGTCTGTTGCCGTTACCTTGAGAACATGCCTGCCATCTTCGGACTCTCCTGGGGCTACTAAAGGCTTATCTTCTAATTCATAGCGGATAAACCTTACACCTTTATCTGCTGCCTCTCTATAATAGTCTTCCTTAAATCCATAGGTTCTCATATCCCTGAACAGGATGTATATATCCATGTCAGGATTTACCTCTTTGAGTTTCAATGCATTTTTTATAGATTCGCTACAACATATCCTGCTGCAATAATTCCTTTCCTCATTCCTTGAACCAACGCACTGAATCATAACAACGGTTTTGGCGGTTATCACCTTTTCATCTCTATTGGATATCTTCTCTTCGAGTTCAAGGTGTGTCATTACTCTATCATCCTCTCCATATAGGTATTCATTGGGCTTATAGACATCAGCACCTATGGCAATGACTGCTGCACCGTGTTTTATCTCTTTTATGCCCTTATCAGATACTATCTTTGTAGTAAAATTGCCTACATACCCTGTAGTTTCCGGTATATCCGCATTTGTGTAAATATGTATAAGGGGGTGGCTATACACCTTATTTTTTAGTTCACTGAGATATCTTTGAACATCGAGGCCCTCAAGGGTGTAATGTAGGTTTCTTGCCTTGCCGCCGAGTTCCTTTTCCTTCTCAACGAGATGGACCTCATGCCCTTGATTGGCTATGGAGAGGGCAGAGGTCATACCACCTATGCCTCCACCTATAACAACAGCAACCTTATTAACAGGTAGATCGAATTCCTGGAGGGGTTCCAGGTGGTGTGCCCTGGCAACGGACATCCTGATTAGGTCCTTTGCCTTTTCAGTGGCAGCCTCTTTTTCTTTCGAGTGGACCCAGGAGCAATGTTCCCTAACATTGGACATCTCATAATAGTATTGATTTATCCCTGCCTCACGCAATGTATCCCTGAAAAGAGGTTCATGCGTCCTTGGTGTGCATGCTGCAACTATTACCCTGTTTAGACCTCTTTCTTTTATGTCTTTTGCCAGCATAGCTGCAGCCTCAGTGGAGCATATAAAGAGGTTTTCTTCGGCATGTACAACATTGGGGAGTGTCTTTGCATATTCCACTGTCTCAGGGACATTGACAATCCTCCCGATATTTGCCCCGCAGTGACATACATAAACCCCGATCCTCGGCTCTTCCTGGGACACATCCCTCTCTGGCGGATATACCCTCTCTTTAGATAGCTTGCCTCTTCTGTAGCTCAGTAGCTCACCACATAGTGAGCCTGACCCGCTGGCAGTAAAGACTGATTCGGGGATATCCATAGGGTTGAGGAATGCACCGCTTACAAAAATACCAGGACGGGTGGTCTCTAATGGATTAAAGGGGTTCGTCTTGCAAAAACCATGCTCGTTAAGCTCTATACCAAAGGCATCTGCAAATTTTTTTACATCTGCTGGGGGTGCAAGGCCGACAGATAAGACAACCATGTCAAATTCCTCCTCTCTTACCTCCCCCTCCGGCGTTGAATATCTAATAAATATATTTTTGGTTACCGGGTCTTCCCTCACTATAGATACATAACTCCTTATAAATCTTACCCCGGGCAGGTTTTCTGCTCTTTGATAAAAGCGTTCAAAGTCTTTACCGAATGAACGAATGTCATTATGGAATACAGTGCAGCGGGCATCTGCATCATGGTCTTTTGTGAGTATGACCTGTTTTTGTGTATATGTGCAGCAGACAGATGAGCAATAGCTATTTGCCCCTTCAATCACCTGCCTTGAACCAACACAGTGGATCCAGGCAATATTATGGGGGTGTTTTTTATCAGATGCCCTTAAAATCTCTCCTTCATAGGGACCGGTGGCGCATAGTAATCTTTCGTAATCAAAGGCAGTAACCACATTTACGAACTCTCCGTAGCGGTATTCTTTGATAAGCCTTGCATCAAAGGGCTCGATGCCAGGGGATACAATGATGGCACCTACCTTAATATCTATATATTCAGGTGTCTGGCTAAAATCTATGGCATCATTCTTACATACCGATGAACATATCTGGCATTTTCCCTCCTTAAGATAAAGACAGCTATCATCTATATATGTTACGAGGGGTATGGCCTGGGCAAAATATATATGAATTGCCTTGTTATTGGATATACCCTGATTGAATGGGTCAGGGTATTGAGCAGGGCAGTATTCAACACAGACAGTACACCCAGTACATTTATTTTCATCCACATATCTCGGTTTTTTGACAACAGTGACAGTAAAATCGCCCTTTTCTCCCCTAACTTTTTCTACCTCTGCATATGTTATCATCTCTATATTGGGGTGTCTTTTACATTCCACGAATTTTGGTGATTCAATGCACATGGAACAATCATTGGTGGGAAAGGTCTTGTCAAGATGTGCCATCTTGCCTCCCACAGTAGGGGATTTCTCGATGAAATAGACCTTGAATCCTGCTGTGCCAAGATCAAGGGCAGCCTGGATACCGCTTATCCCGCCACCCACAATCATTACATCACCAAAATTGCCATTACTGGAATTTTGGCAAAGCCGTTTTAAAAGCTCTTTTCTCTCGATGAGTTCTTTTTCCATCTCCTTCACCTCTTATTTTATTTTTAAGTTTGTTTTTAATCATATGTTTATTGTTTATCCTTATATAGAACCCTGTAATCCCCTATCCGTATGGTGAACCTTATAGAGTCAAGATAATCAAAAATCGGCTGAATCTGAGTCCTGCCAACGCCTATGACACTAACAAATTCAGCAATAGTTACTTTGCCATTCTTGACTATGTAATCCCTTAGTTTCATCTTGACCTCATCTACGGCTTGAGAGTGCATCAGTCTGTCATTATTAAGCCTAATCAGCTTTCTTTCGGCTATCATGGCCCTTAATACTGTCTCCACCTCCTTTTCTCCAAAACGTTCCTTAATATTTGCAAATACATTTAATGGTAATGGTCTGAAGTGGTAATCTCTGCAGATTTTATCAAGATATTGATATATACGTTTTTGTTTATCGTTAAGTGCTGGTCTGAACCCGGCTATCTTTATCCTACCTTGGTTTATCTCTATCTTTTTTTCGTTTTTGAGCCTATCAAGGATCGTTTCGTATAATCTCTGATTGAGAGAGAGGGATATCTTAGAACGGATATCCTCCTGTGATATGTCATTAATATGTGGATTATTTGTATGGTATTCCTTAATCTTCTCCAATATGGTATCTTTTAGATAATTGTAGTGTTCTTTATGTATTGCAAAATCATTTTCTATAAGAACAATACTGCCTTCTTTGACCATTCTTTCCCATGAATCCCTTGCCTCTTCTTTTGGAATACGGATTTTCTCCACTATCTCTGAAAGCCCGACTGTTTTGTATCTCTCTTTAATTATGAATGTCTCAATCATCTTACCGATATTCCTTTTTTCAAGTGACAAAAGGTGTTCTGCCAGCATTGTATGAATTGGTCTATATTTCCTTGGGTTAATCTCCAATATAACACCGCCCCCTATGGTCTTCATGGGGCTTAATGTCCTTATTACATATCTGTCATATGGAAGCGGAGTTATCTTTTCTTCTAATCTCAACTGGACAAAGCAGGTTTCTCCTGGCTCTAATCTTTTTTTATCAATAAAGACCATTCTTCCAACCACCTCAGATGTCCCAGAATAGAACCTTACCTTTATTCTGTCAGAGAGATGGTTTTTATTGGATTGTAGATAATGAAACTGGGCATTGATAATATGGGTTGAAATCATGGATTGAGGCTTGCCTAAGACCATCCCCCTTGATAGCTCATTTGGCTTTATGCCTGCTAAATTAATACCCACCCTATGTCCTTTTATTGATTCGTTTATCCATTGGTTATGTATCTGAATGTTACGAATACTGGTTGTTTTGCCTGTAGGATATATTTCAATAGTATCTCCAGACCGCACCTTACCTGAGGCTATAGTGCCGGTTACAATTGTTCCAAATCCAGGTATTGTAAAGATTCGGTCTATGGGCATCCTGAATATATCATCTATATCCTTGTCTATGACCTGTTTGGATATTTCTTCAATTGCGTATTGGATCTCAGTGATACCCTCAACTGTTTTGGCAGAAAAAGTTCTGATAGGGGCATTTTCAAAAAATGTGTTCTTTACAAGGTCCTTTACCTCATCGAGAGACATGTTTACTAATTCTTCATCAACAAGGTCAATTTTTGATATAACTATCAAACCATGTTGTATGTTCAATATTTTTAAAATATCAAGATGCTCATGAGTCTGAGGCATAACCCCGTCATCTGCAGCAACAACCAAAATGGCTATATCAACGCCTGATATACCCCTTAATAGATTTTTGATAAAACGTTCATGTCCAGGGACATCTACAATTGAAACCACCGACCCTGAAGGTAGTTTTAGATACGCAAAGCCAGGTTCAATGGTCATACCTCGTTCTTTTTCTTCCTTTAGCCTGTCTGTGTCTATTCCGGTGAGGCATTTAACAAGCGCTGTCTTTCCATGATCAACATGGCCTGCCGTGCCTACCACTATGTTTTTTTGAAGCAAGTTCATATCAAAACCCTAAAATGGAGGGGGCAAGGGGAATCGAACCTCCTCCTCGTTTTTTAGACGACGCCAACGGGTTTGCAGCCCGTGGGGTGCCCAGCACCATTGCCCCCATTGATATTTTTTTGATTTCATACCTCCAGTTATAATGATCCTTCAGCAGCCTCCTGCCGAGGATCTACCAGAGGTAGATTAAGGTGATTAAGGCGGGAAAGCTGCTGACATAAAAGGAATGAAAAGCCGCCCGGGCTTATCGTTCCTTCCTCAATTAAACTTGATAATTATGTTCATTTGTTTTTAATCCCTTGTATGATTTTGCAAAGCCATCGATCTATAAATGCCTTACATAGCTTTTATCCTTGCTGCTTTTTTAAAAATAAGACCTTCATCGCACAGCTCAAGGAGAGCCCCCATTCGTGTCTTTATCTGACCTACATCGCTTTGGGAATAGTCTGTCTCTATCTTTAAAAAGGGGAGCCCGTGTTTTTTTCTTATATGTTCGCCTACCTTATAAGACTCGATATTATACGAATGACATGCCTGGAGTATCACATCTACCACCGCATCGGGCCTGAACCTCTCGATAAGTGTATCAATCCATTCAAGGCGTCTGTTATTCGGTGTCATACACGAACAAGGTATTTTAAGATAATGCTTTGCAATAGCCCTTATGGGGTTACCAGTATCTTCTTCTATAAGTGACATATACGGCTTCATGCCCGAACATGCCTCAAGGGCCACTATAATTCCACCTGATTCCTCTATGATTCTAAATACCTTTGTTGCATCCCCTGCTATGGGACAGCCGGTAACCATAACCCTTATTGCATCTTCCCTGCCGTAATAAAATCCCGATTGTTTTCTCTTTTCGAGTTTCATCAATATTTCATCGATTAATCTTGCCATTTCATCACCTGATGAGCCCAAAGAAAGAAAAAATAAATCATATAATTCTTCCCATCCCACAACAGGAGGGTCTATGGCCAAATAGTCAAATACCTCGTTCATCTTTTTTATTTCTTTGTTGGTATTTTTTATCTCCTCTTCTATTCTTTCATCGGTTGTAGTTTTGTGGAATTTTTCTTCAAGGAATTGTTTTACCTTATAGATCATGTTTTCCCAGTGGTCTACTGCATCGGGTTCATCGGGCAGCTGGGGTAGATCCATAACATGTATGGGCTTATAGTCTAAAATAAGCTCAAACATCTTCTTCTTTCCGTCACATGTAGTTTCTCCTATTACCACATCCGATAAACCAAAGAAGGGGCAGGTATCGGTTTTTATAAATCCAAAACTCGATTTTATAAGTGGACAGAGATTTGCAGGCAGGATAACCTCTGCCTCTTCTATGGGTTTGTTGGAAAATGCACAAAGGGTGGCAGGGACAAGGTCAAGGCTGCGGATGACCTCATAAGGCGCATACCCACAGTATATACCCACAACGCCCTTACCCATAACCCTCTCTCTCTGTATATGGGCAATCAGCCTCTTTGAAGGAGGCTCGCCTGTAAATTCATCTTCTATTAAGGGTTTAAAATAACTTTTCATCTTTTTCTCCTATCCTTAAAAAACTTAACTAAATTAACACACTCAATTATCTATCTTTTTTAGATTTATAATATAGCTATTGTCGGCCCTCTTCATAACATCTACATAACACCTATAATATCTTCCCAGAACCTTCAGATTCTCAAGGTTAGGTATGTCATCTACCAAAACAGTAATCTCATCGTGAGATTCCAGGGCCTTTTTTGCCAGGATAACAGGCACGCCGCAACCGAGCCCTTTTGCATCTATCAATTCAGGCATGAATTACCTCCTTAAAAAAAATCCGGTCGCAGTTTCCCGCGCCCGGCTTAAGGAGGTCTGTATTATGCAGGCTTTAAGGCGGAGAAACCGCTTGCTTAATTTTCGTAGAGGACCAGCCTGGCCCTCCAAGGGCTTCTCATATTAAAAAGATTAGATTTTTCATTACTCCTTTCAACATTTTCCCTCGTGAAATAATTAACAAAATAAATTTCTGAAAGTCAAGAATATTATGAGACCTTTTCCGCTCGCTGTTCCCATGAAATACTTTAGATAATAACAGGATCAGAAAGTTTTTGTTTATGACACAAATAAAAAAGTGAAAAGAGGAAAGAGATGTGCTTATATTATATGCACATGGCTGATGATATATCAGGTTTAAGGATAGATAAAACAAAAAAACAAGAGAAGAGGGTTAATAAGAAAAGGCCAGTCTTTATTGTTTTAATTATTATAGTGTTTATCTGTGGTGTTTTGATCTACAGATATGGATTCACTTTTTTTCCTGTCAAGGTCCAGGTTGTCACGGTATCAAAGGTCTATCCATCCCAGTCATATGCAGTTTTAAATGCAAGCGGCTATATCGTCCCCCAGAGAAAGGCATCTGTGGCATCAAAGATAACAGGAAAGATTATTGCTTTAAACGTGACAGAGGGGATGAGGGTTAAAAAGGGTGATATAATAGCAAGGCTTGAAAATGATGATATATTAGCCCAGAGAAGACAGGCACAGGCAAATCTTGAGCTTGCCCGTGCAAACCTTGCCTCTGCAGAGGCTGAATTTATAGATGCTAAAAACGATTTCGAGAGGGAGAAGGCCCTTTACGAAAAAGAATTTACAACAAAGGCCTCTTTTGATTCAAAAGAGGCGAGGTTTAAAAAGGCAGAGGCAGCACTGCGAAGTGCTAAAGCCAATGTCTCTGCATACCAGGCAATCCTCGAGAACATTGAGGTCAATCTGGAATATACATTCATAAAAGCACCTTTTAACGGTATGATCCTTACAAAGAATGCAGATATTGGCGATATAGTGACGCCACTCGGGGCTGCTGCCAATGCAAAGGCAGCGGTTGTTACCATGGCAGATATGGATTCCTTGGAGGTAGAGGCAGATATATCAGAATCAAATCTCACAAAGATCTGGGTTAATCAGCCCTGTGAGATCACCTTAGATGCCATACCTGATAAGAGGTTTTCTGGCATGGTCAGTTTGATAGTACCCACAGCAGACAGGAGCAAGGCAACCATCATGGTAAGGGTTAAATTCATAGAAAAAGATGTAAGAATTCTCCCTGAGATGAGTGCAAAGGTAATTTTCCTGTCAAAACCATTGAGTACCAACGAAAAAGATGCAAAGACTTTTATTGATAAAAGGGCAATAATAGAAAAAAAAGGCAATAAAATAGTCTATGTGGTGAATGGCGAGCGGGTTAGAGAGCAAAAAGTCATTATAAAAAATCATATAGCGGGTATGGCAGAGGTTATAGAAGGGGTTGGTGCAGGAGAAAAGGTTGTCATAAATCCTCCTAAAAAACTCAAAGACAATACAAAGATAAAAATCCTTGAAAAATAAAATAAAAATTATATGGAAGTAACACCTCCCATAGTAGAGATAATAGATATAAGCAAGTCATACAGAAGGGGCAGTCAGGTTGTCCCGGTTTTGAAAAATATAACATTCTTCATACCTCAGGGTGAATTCATTGCCCTTATGGGGCCTTCTGGCTCTGGGAAGACTACGCTCTTAAACATCATTGCAGGTATAGACAGACCTGATAATGGCACTATAAAGGTCGCAGGTTTAGATATTACAGCATTGTCAGAATCTGAGCTTGCAGATTGGCGTGCAGAACATGTAGGCTTTGTATTTCAGTTTTACAACCTGATACCCGTTCTTAATGCCCTTGAAAATGTTGAATTGCCACTACTTTTAACAGGATTATCAAAAAAACAAAGGCGTGAGCACTGTGAAGTAGCATTAAGGGTAGTGGGTCTTGCAGACAGGATGGACCATTATCCTGGTGAACTCTCCGGTGGTCAGCAACAGAGGGTTGCCATAGCAAGGGCAATAGTTACAGACCCAACGATAATCGTGGCAGATGAACCAACAGGTGACCTTGACAGGAAATCAGCAGAGGAGATTATGGAGCTTTTAGAGAGGCTCAATCTGGAATCAGGCAAGACCATAATCATGGTGACCCATGACCCAAGGGCTGCAAAAAAGGCAAGGACCATTAAGTACCTCGACAAAGGTGTATTAAATAACGATGTTCTTATTGAAGCTGCTTATAAGGAATGCCTTAAGACATAAACTAAGGACATTTCTTACTGTTTTGAGCGTAGCTGTTGCAGTCCTTGCATACTGCCTGCTCCAGACCGTAATAGATGCCTGGTATAGCGGTGTGAGGATTTCATCATCCACAAGGCTTATAACGAGAAATGCAGGCTCCCTTATCCTGCCCTTACCCATGTCTTATAGAGAAAAGATAAGACAGGTAGACGGTGTGAAAAATGTCTCCTTCGGCGTTTTCTTTGGAGGTGTATATATTGATGAGAAGAATTTTTTTCCCAATTTCGGGGGAGAGGTAAAGACCTTTCTCGAGATATACCCAGAATACGTGCTGACACCAGAAGATAAAGAGGAATTTTTAAAGGATAAGAGGTCTGCTATTGCAGGTCAGAAGCTTGCAAATCAATTCAGTTGGAAAAAGGGTGACAAGATTATATTAAAAGGTACCATCTATCCTGGTCAATGGGAGTTTGTAATAAAAGGGATTTATAAGGGCAGGGATAGAAATGTAGATGAGACCAGATTTTTCTTCCACTGGGACTATATAAATGAACAGTTAAAAAAGATGCAATCAACAAGGGCAGACCATATAGGTTTCTATATAGTTGAGATAACCGCACCTGAGCTCGCAGCAGTGGTATCAGAAAGGATAGACAGTATGTTCAAGAATTCTATAGCCCAGACCCATACAGAAACAGAAAAGGCATTCCAGCTTGGCTTTGTATCCATGTCCGATTCTATAATAATGGCCCTGTCAGCAGTTTCATATATAGTTATAATGATAATACTGGCAGTAGTTGCAAATACCATAAATATGTCAACCCGGGAGCGTATAGGCGAATATGCAGTATTTAAGACCCTTGGTTTTGGAGGGCTAAAGATAGGTGGCCTCATATTGGGCGAATCCCTTATAATCACTACAGTGGGTTCAATGCTTGGGATAGTCCTTTCCTTTCCGGCAGCAGAGGCCTTTAAGGAAAAGGTGGGAACCACGATCCCTGTTTTTTATATCACAGGTAACACTATATTAGAGGGTCTATTCATCTCTGTGATAGTTGGTCTACTGGCATCCATAATCCCCATATACAGAGGGGTAAGAACCCCTATAGTGGAGGGTTTAAGGAGGATTGTTTAGGATGCTCATCCCCTTTTCCTACAATATAAGAAACCTGATAAAGAGAAAGGTCACTACCACACTTACCGTCTCTGGTATGGCCCTTGTTGTCTTTGTTTTTGCCACCATAATGATGATGTCCGAGGGTATAAAAAAGACCCTTGTTCAGACAGGATCTTATGATAATGCAGTATTTCTGAGAAAGGGTTCGAATGCAGAGGTTATGAGTTCAGTTACCCATGAACAGGCTTCAATTATAGAGACAGACCCTGAGGTAGCCTACGATGCCGATGGCAAACCTTTAGTGGCAAGGGAGTTAAATGTACTTATCATCCTCCCCAAGAAGGTAGATAATAGCCCATCCAACGTTACGGTGCGGGGTAT
>JAKPCK010000108.1 GCA_029553295.1 Deltaproteobacteria bacterium
TATGATTATTTATTGAAAATAAAAGGCTTTCTATGGTAAAAACCTTATTATGGCAAAGAATTCTAATATAAACCCAATAAACAAGAATATCTTCATATGGCTCTTTATCGTACTCCTGGGGCTTTTTATATTAAACATATACTATAAGCCCAAGAAGTCCTATGAGCAGGTTATATTCAGTGACTTTGTGGAGGCTGTAAGGGCCAATAACATCCTCGCTGTTACTATTCAGGGAAAAAACATCTTCGGGACATATAAAGACGGGAGGGAGTTTAAAAGCTATGCCCCTGATGACCCTGAACTTATGAAGATACTCAGGGAACACAATGTAAAAATCCATGCAAAGCCTGACGAGGAATCCGGTTTCTGGCAGAATATATTTATATCCTGGTTCCCCATGCTCCTTCTCATAGGTGTCTGGATATTTTTTATGAGACAGATGCAGGCAGGGGGAGGCAAGGCTATGGCATTCGGTAAGAGCAGGGCAAGGCTCTTTACAAGCAAGGAGAACAAGGTAACGTTTAAGGATGTGGCCGGTGTAGAGGAGGCAAAGGAAGAACTCCAGGAGATTATAGAATTTCTCACAGACCCTAAGAAATTCACAAAGCTCGGCGGCAGGATACCAAAGGGTGTCCTGCTGGTGGGTCCCCCAGGCACAGGAAAGACCCTTCTTGCAAAGGCCATAGCAGGAGAGGCAAATGTCCCGTTTTTCAGTATAAGTGGTTCAGATTTTGTGGAGATGTTCGTAGGTGTCGGGGCTTCCCGTGTCCGTGATTTGTTTAATCAAGGTAAAAAGAATGCCCCTTGCATTATATTTATAGACGAGATAGATGCTGTTGGAAGGCATAGAGGCGCAGGACTCGGGGGTGGCCATGATGAGAGGGAACAGACCCTCAACCAGCTCCTTGTAGAGATGGATGGCTTTGAATCCAATGAGGGTGTTATTGTCATGTCTGCAACAAACAGGCCTGATGTCCTTGACCCGGCCCTTTTAAGGCCAGGGAGGTTTGACAGACAGATAGTTGTCTCTACCCCGGATGTGAAGGGCAGGGAAGAGATACTCAAGGTGCACACAAGAAAGACTGTTCTGGCAGATAATGTGGATCTATCCATCCTTGCCCGAGGGACACCTGGTTTTTCTGGCGCAGACCTGGAGAACCTTGTAAATGAGGCAGCCCTTATTGCTGCAAGAAAGTCAAAGAAGGCCATTGAGATGGAGGACTTTGAGCATGCCAAGGACAAGGTGCTCATGGGCGTTGAGAGGAGAAGCATGATCATCCCATTTCAGGAGCGAAAAAATGCCGCCTACCATGAGGCAGGGCATGCCCTTGTGGCAAAGATGATACCCAATGCAGACCCTATACACAAGGTAACCATAATCCCAAGGGGAAGGGCACTCGGTGTTACCCAGCAACTCCCTATAGATGAAAGACATACATATTCAAAGCAGTATCTCCTGGATAATATAACAATCCTCCTGGGAGGCAGGGTTGCCGAGGAGATTGTCTTGAACCATGAGACCACAGGCGCAGGAAATGACATTGAGCGCGCCACAGAGATTGCGAGAAAGATGATATGCGAGTGGGGTATGAGCGAGAGACTCGGGCCATTAAGCTATGGCAGGAATGAGGAACACATCTTTCTAGGCAAGGAGATTGCAAGACACAGAGACTTCAGCGAGAAGACAGCCCAGGAGATAGACGAGGAACTGAGGAACATCGTGAACAGTTGCTTTGAACGTGCCCGTAACATATTAACCACAAATATAGAGACCCTCCATGCCATAGCAAATATGTTACTGGAGAAGGAATCCCTGGACGGCCAGGAGATCGATAGCATCATAAGGGAAACAACTGGTGATAAAGGGGCTACTGCATAAGGCAAGACCCCTTTTAATGGGGATATTGAATGTAACACCTGACTCCTTTTTTGATGGTGGCCAATATCTTAATATAGAAGATGCGCTAAGACACGCCATGAGGATGGTGGAGGATGGTGCCGACATCATTGACGTGGGTGGTGAATCTACAAGACCATTTTCAGACCCTGTTGATGCCCATGAGGAGCTTAAGAGGGTCATCCCTGTTATTGAGGCTATAAGATCAAGGTCAGATGTTATAATATCCATAGATACATACAAATCAGAGGTGGCAGAAAAAGCATGTGATGCCGGTGCCGAGATTGTAAACGACATAAGCGGTCTTGGTTTTGATAGTAACATGGCAGACACAATAGCCAGGATGGGTGCATATGTTGTAATAATGCACATAAAGGGGACACCTCGGGATATGCAGACAAACCCATACTATGATGATGTGGTATCTGAGATCAAAGGTTATTTTCAAGAGAGGATAGCCCTTGCAGAATCAAAGGGTATAAAAAGAGACAAAATAATACTCGACCCTGGCATAGGATTTGGCAAGAGGGTAGAAGACAATCTGAGGATTATAAAAGGGCTTGGGTCTTTTAAAGACCTTGGTATGCCCATCCTGATAGGCACATCCATGAAATCCTTTATAGGAAAGGTAACAGAAACAGAGCTTGACGAAAGGACAGAGGGGACACTGGCAAGCATAGCCATATCCGTCTGGAATGGTGCAGATATTGTAAGGGTTCATGACATAAAAAAGGCGAATAAGGTTTTAAAGCTCGTGGATGCGGTGATGAAATCATGACAGAATTTTTAAGGTGGCAGGATATCCTGGATATAATACTGGTGTCATTTATCATCTACAGGATACTTGTGTTTATAAAGGGGACGAGGGCGATCCAGCTTATAGTAGGTCTCATCATAGTCCTGTTCGTGTTCTATATCTCCAAGAAACTCGAGCTCTTTACCCTAAGCTGGATACTCGGCAGTTTTGTTGGCTCCCTTATAATAATAGTAGTCGTTATATTTCAGGATGATATAAGGAGGATGCTCCTTGCCCTGGGCAGGAGCCCTTTTTTAAAGAGGATAACATATCTTGAAGAGACCCTTTTCTATGACATCCTTGTAAATACCTGTGTTATACTGGGTAAGAGAAAGACTGGCGCCCTCATTGTGATAGAGAGGGATGTAGGTCTGGAGGAGTTCATGGAGATAGGTGTCAGGCTCGATGCAGAGGTGAACACGGAACTCCTGCTCAGCATATTCTATCCCGGCTCGCCCCTCCATGATGGGGCCACGATAATCAGGGAGGGGAGGATAAGGGCAGCAGGGTGTATTCTACCCCTAACACAGAGAGAGGACATAGACAAGGTCTTCGGGACAAGGCACAGGGCAGCCATAGGTATATCAGAGATTACAGATGCTGTGGCTATAGTGGTCTCAGAGGAAAGAGGTCATATATCCTATGCCTACAGGGGGGAGATATATACAAGATTAAACAATGAATCCTTAAAGGCTGCATTGATAGAGTTATTGAGGAAGAGAAAGTGAAGGAAAAGATTAAAAGGCTTTTAAGCTACATCATAAGAGATATAAGGCTAAAGATTCTATCCATTATCCTTGCAATCCTGTTCTGGTTTGCAGTTTCTTACACAGGCGACACAAAGATGACCATCTCCGTACCTGTAACCCTGAATAACCTTGCCCGACAATACATAATTAAAAATACAGACCCGGACAGTGTATTGCTGTCTATTAGTGGGCCTGTATCTATCATGAAAAACTTAAGGGCAAGGGATATAAAGATTGTGATTGATTTATCAGAAATAAAAGAGGGTAGATATACCCTCAACCTCTCCAGGGAGAATGTTATCCTTCCAAACGGTCTAAAGGCAGAGGATATAAAACCTGACTATATAAATTTAGAGATAGACGGGGTAATAGAAAAAAGGCTTAAGACAGTTGCCAGGCTTGACAAAAAGTGGTCAGACATCTATAAGATTAAATCATTGTATCCCCAGTATGTAACTGTAGAGGGTTCAAGGGAGTCCCTGAAGGATAAGGATACCATAGAGACCAATGTAATAGACGGTAATTTTTTAGGTGATGAAGAAGAGGTGGATATAGGCCTTGATACAAGGGGTATTACCCTGAAGAGGATAAGACCCGAGACAGTAAGGGTTATTCTAAAAAGGATGTAATTTAAATCAGGAGGGTATAATATGCCGGACTTAATGGTAAATATCGATCATGTGGCAACAATAAGGCAGGCAAGGGGGACATATTTCCCCGACCCTGTATACGCAGCAGGTATTGCAGAGATGGCTGGTGCCTCTGGTATCATAATACACCTCCGTGAGGACAGACGGCACATAAAAGACAGGGACGTGAGGCTATTAAGGGAGGTGGTGAGGACAAAGCTCAACCTTGAGATGGCAGCCACAGATGAGATGGTGGAGATTGCAAGGGATGTGGTCCCGGACATGATAACCCTTGTCCCTGAAAAGCGTGAGGAGCTCACAACAGAAGGGGGTCTTGATGCCTTTTCTCTATCGAGAAGACTGAAAAAGGTCACTGAAAAGGTGAGGGAAAAGGGTATAAAGGTAAGCCTTTTTATTGACCCAGAAGAGAAGCAGGTCATGGCAGCCAAAAAGATAGGCGCAGATATGATAGAGATCCATACAGGTGCCTATAGTGATGCCATTAATGACAGTATGAGGAGACAGGAGTATAAAAAGGTCGTAGAGGCAGCAAAAAAAGGGAAGGAATTAGGGCTTGGTGTCAATGCAGGTCATGGTCTCCACTATCACAATGTGAGGGAGATAGCAAAGATAGAGGAGATAGACGAACTGAGCATAGGGCATTCTATAATAGCCAGGGCTGTATTTGTAGGGCTCGACAGGGCTATAAGGGATATGCTCGAGCTTATAAATGGCTAATAATACCTTTATGGGGATGTAAGGTTAGTAGAAAGGTTCTTGCCACATCCCCTCCTGCCTTAGCAGGGAGGATGTGGGATTAAGGTGTTTGAGGCCTTTTTCAAAGGCCTCAATTTTTTTATGGCTCAAAAGGTGCATTCGGGTCTTTTGTCCATTCCTCTGTGGAGCCGTCATATATCTTTACATCACTGTAACCCAGGATATCTGAGAGTATAAAGGCCCAGGCAGTGCATGTCTTGCCTGTATCGCAGTATGTGATAATCTCTTTTGTCTTGTCTTTACCTATTACATCTGTGGCTGCCTTATCGAGTTCCTGTTTTGTTTTAAATGTCCCATCTTTATTAAAAATAAGGGAGTTTGGCAGGTTCACAGCACCCTTTATATGCCCTAATTTGGCAACAAAATCCAGTTTCTTTTTCCCCTGGAAGAAATCAGGTTCTCTAACATCTACAAGGATTGCCTTTCCCAACCTTGACATAACATAGCTTTTATTTACAATGAGGTTTTCCTTTACTGCTGCCTTATAGCTACTTGCCTTGGGTTTTACAGTATCAGTGGACACCTGCTTTTTATCGGCAACCCACTTATTGTATCCCCCATCGAGTATGGATACATTCTTTACCCCTGCATATTTTAGGGTCCACACAACCCTTGTTATATCGAATCTGCTTGGCGGTGGTTCAACAGGTCCTACGACAACCACATGCTTCTCCGGGGTGATGCCTGCAGACCCTATGATATCAAAGAGGTCGTCCAGTGCTGGCAGTTCGTTCCTCAGACCCCCTTTTGTAATGGCCCATGAGCCATAGAAGACATTGACAGACCCCGGGATATGGCCTGCCTTGTAGTCCTCAACCTTTCTCACATCAACCAGGACAACATCAGGGTTATTGAGGTTCTTTTCAACCCATGCTGTTGTAACAACCGGCTCTGCTGCATTGGCAACAGTAAAGGCAGCAAGGATAAGTATCAGCCCAAAAAAGATTAGATGTTTTGCCTTAGTGAATCCCTTCATAGCTCCTCCTTTTATTTATTTTTTTTAAAGATAATTTCCACATTTGCCTTTGAGCCATCTTTTATAATTATATCAGAAGTAAGGTAATCCCTCCTTTCCTTGTGGCATGCATCACATGAACGAGTTCTGTCTGTCCTCTTTCTTATATTATGGGGTGCTGTGTCCCAGTAGTTGGGTAGTCTATCATAATGCTCCATCTCAATGCCAGCAGATTTAAATGTCTTTCTTACTGTGGGTATAAGCCTTAATGTTGTGAATGTCTTCTTGTCCCTTGGGTTTACCCCGAGGAAAAAACCTGGTTTTGATTCTGCGCCCTTTCCCAGATGGCAGTTATAGCAGTTTCTGTAGGGACTACTGGAATGGCAGGCATAGCAACTCAGGGTGTCCTTGTGCATCATATGTGCCTCCATTGCCTTTTCTGAGTCATTCTCACCTATCTTATGGCAGTTAATACACCTGGGCCTGTCTTTAATCTCCTTCATGGATTTATACAGGACGCCATCTCCGTGGAGCTCTTTTTTCTTATGGCAATCCACACAGATCATGCCTTTCTGATAGTGTATGTCTGCAGAACCACCGTATTCACCTGTAAATTCTGGGTATACCCTTCCTCCATGGCATAATCCGCATGTCTTCCCCTCATCCCTTTTTACAAACCTGTGGCCCTTTATAAGCCCCATCTTTACACCCCCTATGGGTGGTGAGCTCACATGGCAGTCACCGCAGGATGCATGACAGCTCCTGCATGATGCCTCGAATACCTTATTATCAAAGACCTTTAGTTCTTGCGCAGAAAACCTTCCCTTAACGCCCTCCCTCTGACCGGCAGTTGTAAAATGTAGAGAGTTTTTAAATTTCTTTACCACATCCTCATGGCATGTCTCGCATGTTGACAGACTCTTTGATGGTCTTGATACAAGGCCTTTATGTGCTATCTTTCTATCCCATGCCTTGGGATTACCCTTATGACAGGAGGTGCAGCCCTCTGAAAAATGTATATCATTCTTGATAATATCTTTATCCACAAGAAATGCCCTGTACATAAGCTCCGCCGGGACCGACGGAGGTGCACCTGCTCACCCCTCGCCTTCAGATGACTCAATCTTGACAGGCTTGTAAAGCATCTTTAGGGTTTTTTCACTGGTATGGCAGCCTACACAGGTCTCCTTTTGCTGGGAAAAGACATGAGCAGGTAGAAAAAAAAGTATCATGGTAAGAAAGATAATCAATCTCATAGCATATCTCATCCATGGAGAGCGCATTTGATTTCAATAATACATTCCCATGTCTTATGTGTCAATGATTTTTCAATGTCTACGATAGAAGCCCTATTTTACAAAGGCCTTGAATGGTTTTTATTCGGCATATCTTAGTCTTCTCAGCTTTATGATAATAAACACCTCCTTGCCCACAGAGAGGTTCATCTCATCAAACATCTCCCCTGATAGCTCTGTCAGGAGTTCCCTCCCAAGGACGTTAACCTTTACCCTCACCAGGGACCTCAGGGGTATCACCTCTGTTACAACACCTTTAAACCTATTTAAGGCAGGTCCTGGGGGTTCTGTATCAGATATATAGATATCATGGGGTGAGATGGCTATTTTACTTATTTTTGTCCCTTCATAGGGGAGGACAATGGCAAGGTCACCGGATGTAACCTCGATAAGCCCTGTTGAGAGTACCCTGCATCTATCACAGTGGATAATGTTGGGCATACCGATAAATTCTGAGACCCTGTCTGAGCCGGGATGGAAGAGTATATCCTCTGGCTTGGAGACCTGTTCAATCCTGCCTTTATGGAGGATGGCAATCCTGTCTGCAATCTCCTCTGCGCCGAGGAGGTCATGCATGACGATTATTGCTGTTATCTCCAATCTTTTCAGAAGGGTCTTCAGTTCTATCCTGAAATACTTTGCTGTCTGGGCATCGAGGCTTGAGGTGGGTTCATCAAGTAAAAGCACCTTTTGAAAAGGCGCAATTGCCCTGGCTATTGCTACACGCTGCTTCTCCCCGCCGCTTAGTTGTTGAGGATAATTACCTTTGAGTCTTGTTATGTGCAGGGCATCCATTAGTTCTTCTACCCTGTTTTTTATAATCATTTCAGGGTAATGCCTTATCTTTAGACCGTATGCAATGTTGGATACTACATCAAGGTGCGGAAATAGGGCAAGGTCCTGCAGGAGGTATCCTACACCGCGTTTATGGGCAGGTATTTTGTTCACATTTTTGCCGTCAAAAAATACATCCCCCCTGTACCCTGTAAGACCGGCAATTATATTCAATATGGTTGTCTTGCCTGAGCCGTTGGGTCCCACAAGGGCAAGGATTTCCCTGTCATAGATAGCCAGGTTTATATCCTTTAACACATATTTCTGTATATTTTTCAACTCAATAAAGGGCATATCTATCTCTATTTATCTTAACAACCTTCAAGGCCTTTGGCAGCCTATTATTGTGGCGATGTCCTCCTTGTCAGCAGTCTCACGCCATAGAGGACACTTAGCCCTATAAATACTAAAATTAAAACAAGGACCACCGTTCCCTCAATATCGGCATTTGCAAGCCTCATAAATATGGCAATGGGGATTGTTTCTGTCTTCATGGCCATGGAGCCTGCAATGGTGATGGTGGCACCGAATTCACCCAGGGCCTTTGCCCATGTAAGTATAGAGGCAGCTAAAATGCCTTTTTTGCTTAATGGCATGGTGATGGTAAAAAATGCCTTTACTGGAGTTGCCCCGAGAGTCCTGGCCACCTCTTCATATCGGACAGGTATCTCATCCATTGCTGCCTTTATAAGCCTTATGGCAATCCCCAATGTGGTGATAAACTGGGCAAGCACAATCCCGTATACAGTAAACACAAACTGGACACCCCTTTCCTGTAACAGGATTCCAAAAGGATTATTGAAGAATATAAGGATAGTTGCACCCAGTGCCACAGGTGAGATAATCATGGGCAGTTCGAGTATGGTGTCTATTAATCCATGACCTGGAAAACGAAACCTGGAGAGGGCATATGCTGAGGGGATGGCAATAATAAGTGAGGCAATGGTTGCTATTGTGGCTGTTATCAGGCTTAAACGGATAGAAAACAAGGTCCTTTCTGATTTTATGGTCTCAAGAAAGAGTTGACCGTTATAGAAATAAAAGAGGGACAGGATAAGCCCACCGTATAAGATAAAGACCGAAAAACTCAGTAGAATGGAAATCCTCTTCAGTGTCATATCCGGGGTTTATTTAAAAAGTTATTTTTTTATCCATTCCAGAGGTGGGTTATATTCCCCTCCTACTGGTTTTTTCTCACCTATCCAAGAAGCGGCCTCTTGAGGCGTCATAAAATAGTGGTATTTTTTAAATACGGCCTTACCTTCTTCAGATAGGATAAAGTCAATAAACCTCTGTGCCAGGTCTCTATTGGAGGTAAATTTTGATACGGCAATAGGTATATAACCTATCCTTATAATCTCAGTTTTTTTCAAAGGTATTGTCTCTATCCTCTGGGGGTCCCAGTGCTGGAAGACCCTCCAACCTATCACGGCGTCAACGGCCTTAAGGGATATGGCTGTTGCAGTTTTTTCACAACTCTCAGTGTAATTTACAAGATTTTTCCTTAAAGCCTGCTTTTCCTGGGGATTTAGGTTCTTCTCTATGATTTCAACGGCATAGAGCCCAACGCACACACCCTCGGGGTTGGCGATTGCCACCTTAAGGCCTTGTCTTTTCAAATCCTTAAGGGTTTTTATGTTTTTTGGATTTCCTTTCTGGACGTTTATGGCTGGCACAAGATATACCACATATCTCTCCGTCTCAGGATATACAAGGCCTTTTTTCTTGGCCAGCTCCATATAGTCCGAAGAACCGGGAAAGTAAATGTCGCCTTTTTTTGCCAGTGTCATCTGGGATAGGACGAACCCTGAACCGCCGAATGTGAGGTTAACCTTGATGCCTGTCTTTTTCTCGAACAATTTTGCCACCTCTTCTGTAGACGGCTTGCTCGCTGCACCGGCAAATACGATAAGTTCATTGCTGAATGCTGGGGTAATGGATAAAATGACAAATAAAGTAGACACGATGAGTCTTAACCAATGCATAATATTCCCTCCAAGGTTTCGTTATATTCATTAGGTAATAACGATTTAATATACAGGGAAGTTAAATCTTTGTCAAGGTTTTCTATGCCTTTTTTCTCTTTTCTTCATACATCATGGTGTCTGCAATAGACATGAGCTCATCAAGGGATAGGGGTTCAGAGGGGTCATAGTAGGCAATGCCTACACTAAGAGACAGTTCATAGCTTCTGCCATATTTTTTATTGTATCTGTATAGTATATTGTCAAGGCGTCTTACAAGGACATCCCTTGTTGCAACTGTGGCATCTAAGGCAAGGACAGCAAACTCATCACCGCCTATGCGTGCAATAATATCAGATTCTCTGAACACCTCTTTTAAAAGTGAGGCGGTTTCTTTGAGCGCCATATCGCCTGCCCTGTGACCCAGTACATCATTTATCTGCTTCATCTTATCCATATCAATAAAAAATAGAAGTATGCCTTTTTTTGTCCTGTCTGCTATTTTTAGCTGTTGTTCTGCAAGGGTGATAAAACCCCGTCTATTATAAAGGCCTGTTAGTTCGTCAGTAATGGACATGCTTTGAAGGTGCTCTTCCAGGCTCTTTTGCTCTGTTATATCTTCACAGCTTATAATATGTTCGCCTGTGGCAAGCTGTACAGGGATAAAATTTACTATCCTTTCTGTGCCATTTTTTGTGGTAAGTTTAAATGTCCTTGGTCTCTTTTGACCTATCCTTGAATCCTGCAAATCCTCTTTCCATGCTGCAACCACCTGTTCCCTGTATCCTTTGTCAGGGTATGCGTGTTTTAAAAAAGTCCTGCCGTCAGGGATATCCTTGAGGTCATAACCAAAAAGCTCAGTAAATTTAGGGTTGACATAGAGAGGTATACCTTCAGAATTTATCATAATAAGACCAAAAGGTGCATGTTCTACAAGTGTCTCAAATCTCTTTCTTTCGTTTATTATTATCTCTTCTGCTGTCTTACGTTCTGTTATATCCTGTGCTGTCCCAAAGAGTGTGACCACGTCTCCCTTTTTATCCTTTTTTACGCTACCCCTTGAGCTCATCCATCTTACACTCTTATCAGGTAGTAGGATGCGAAACTCCATCTCAAATGGGCTCCCATCTTTAATAGATTTTTCTACTGTCATAATAAATTTATCCCAGTCATCTGGGTGTATAATCTTTTTATGTTCATCAAGGGGAGGTTCTCCATCTTTTGGGTCTAGGCCAAAGATACGGAATATCTCTTCAGACCACCTGGGTTTACCTGATTTTATATCAAGAACCCAGTGACCTATATGGGCTATACGTTGAGCTTCTTTTAATAGCATTTCCTCTTCTTTTAGTTCTTTTAAGAGGAGACTGTAAGGGTCTACAAGACCTGTCTGCAGGATGGCCCTGTATAAGAGATAAAAGGAGATAATCTTGAAGATATGGCCTATGAGATTTGATAGTCCATAAACACTGATGTAAAATGTAAATGCCAGTTCAGAGCCTATGGTTACAACAATAGATGCCACAACAAGATAGAATATATTTTTTTCAAACCTGTCCCTGAACCTGTATAAAAAAGCAATAGACACAATGAGTATGGAGGATATGATATACTCGCTTATAATCTTAAAATAAGTGAGCCCCTTGCCCTCGATAAAGCAATCTGGAAAGATTTTCAGATAGAATATGGAGAAAAATAGTGATGATGTGATAAGGGTATAGACAATGAAAGCTACATATACATTAAGTCTTTTTTTGAAAAACAAAGGGGCAATCAGTAAGGATAATGACTCCATGTATCTGGCAACAATCCATAGCTGGGTGGGAAGGTTGGCACAAAATCCCAAAAAAACACCCATACCCTTATAGGCGAGGGTATGGATAAAATCTACTGTTCCTACAAAAAGGTATGCAATTCCTAAGAATAGGAGATAGCTATTATTTATAATGTGTCTTGTATTCCATGCCACTATAAATATACAGCAGGCAACAACAATGGAGAACACCTCTGCAAGGCTATGGAACAGGGTAAAGCTGTATAGGCTTGTTAGGTATAAACCAAATATGATTGCGATGCCTATGACGGCACCGAGGGTGTTACTTATTTCTGTTGATATGACTTGCTTATCCTTAAGGCTAAATGGCATATCGATATTTATACAATTATTTTAAAACCTTTGCAAAGCTATAAAAAAGGCCCCATTATCTCTTTTCTAAACTTTTTTGATATGCCCTTAAAATATCTTTCCTGCTTAATAATGCTATTACCTTCTCTTTATCTTCCTTATTCACAACAGGGATTTCACGTACCTCTACATCTGCCATAACCTTCAATGCCTTATCAAGAGAATCTTCAGGGGTTACGGTCACTACATCTGTTACAGCCAGGTCTCTTGCAACAAGAAGGGGATAGATGGTCTCCTCTGCCATGGCAGACCTTAAATCAGTCATAGAAATTATCCCTACAAGATTACCTTCTCTATCAACAACAGGAAAATCCTGCTGGCTTGAATCTGTAATGAATTTTAAAATATCCTTAAAGCCCATATCTTCTGGAATGGTATCCACTTTTCTATCGATTTTTATGGCATCTTTTACCTTTAGATAATTCATAATATCGATTGAATAACTTCCCATATGGGCCGGTGAATCAAGCCTCGTAGGAACCTGTTTTTCATAGAGAGATGTCCTTCCGAGAAGTAGAAACGAAAGAGACGATACAATCATCATGGGCAGGATTAAACTGTATCCCCCTGTCATCTCTGCTACCATTATAAGGGCTGCAATGGGAGTTTTGGCAACCCCTGCAAAAAAACCTCCCATACCGGTAAGGACAAAGGCAGCGGGCTTATCGAATATGTCAGGGAAAAACCTGGCACAGATATCACCGTAGAAACCGCCGAGCATGGAACCTATAAAAAGAGATGGTGCAAACACGCCACCACTACCCCCTGAACTTATTGTAAATGAGGTAGCAATAATCTTGCCGAAAACAAGGGCAAGCATAAGTCCCCATGCAAGCTCGCCGTTTATGGCAGATTGAATCCATCTGTATCCACCGCCTAATACCTCAGGCAGAAAAAATGCCACCACCCCCAGCATTAAACCACCTATAGCTGGCTTTAATGCCCTTGGGACATTAAGGGGTTTAAAAAATCTATCCCTCATCCCATAAAACACATTTATATATATACTTCCAATAAATGCACAGAGAACACCCATCAAACCGTAGAAAGGTAACTGAACAGGTGTTGCAAGGGCAATGGCAGGGATGTGAAATATAGTGCCTGTGCCATCATGGAGCGTAAAGACCGTATAACCTATGATGGAAGAGAGTATACAAGGTATGATTGCCTCAAACTCAAAGTCTGTTTTGCTGTATAATACCTCGGCAGAAAATAGTGCAGCGCCCAGAGGCGCCTTAAATATGGCCCCTATTCCGCCTGCTGCCCCTGCCAGAAGCATAATACGACGTTCCCTATCGCTTAATTTCAGGATAGAGGCAAGGATAGAGGCAAAGCCAGAACCGATCTGGGCAATGGGTCCCTCTTTTCCCGCAGAACCCCCTGAACCGATTGTTATGGCAGAGGCAATGGTCTTTATAACAGGCACCTGTTTTTTCACAATACCTTTTTTTCTGTGAAAGCTGTCTATCATTGCATCTGTTCCGTGTCCTTCTGCCTCAGGGGCAAACCTAAACACAATATAGCCTGATATAAGCCCACCGAGACCAGGGATAAAAAGCATCATCCAGCGGCTAAAAGGAAAACCGAACACATTAAAATCAGGGCTACGACCCATTGATAAATACTGGATTAAATCACCTGTAAAAAAACCTGTAAAAAAATTTATCATGAAATTAAAAACAATACCGCCAAGACCTGATACAATACCTATAAGTATCCCAAAAAAAGTTCCCCTCCAGATACGCCTTATCCTTTTGATGGTTTGGTAATTATATGCCTTTTTAAACATGGGTGTCATTATATCACAAGAAATTGCCTTTTAAACAATGACAAAAAAGGGGAGGCAGATATATTTTTATATCAATAATTCTGTTATTTCTCTACTTTTTCAGCATTGAATTCAAACAATTTAGGGGCAAAAAAGCTGGATGAAAATGCTTTAATCCTCTTCTTTGCTAACTTTACATATTCCTGGTTGATATCGTATCCCACATAGTGGCGAGATGCTTTTATTGCAGCAATTG
>JAKPCK010000139.1 GCA_029553295.1 Deltaproteobacteria bacterium
TACCAGGGAGGGTCATGGTAGCCTTGAGTGCAGTAAATGCACCAAGGAGATAAAGGAGGTTCAGGAAAAGGGCTATGACTGCAATAACACCGGAAAACCTGTAGTAAATAATCATAAATAAGATTACAAGGATAGCGCCCACTATGGCAGCGCTTACACCTTTTCTTATTGAGTCCTGACCAAGGGTAGGTCCGATTGTAATATTCTGAACAACTTTGACCGGTGCAGGTAATGCACCTGCCCTCAGTACTATGGCAAGGTCTTTTGCCTCATCCATTGTGAAACCGCCTGTTATAGATGCCTTTCCGCCTGATATCCTCTCTTTCACGACAGGTGCGGAATAGACTGTATTGTCAAGGATAATGGCTATCCTCTTTCCCACATTCTCTGCTGTAATCTTATCAAAGATCCTCGAACCTTCGGCATTGAATTCTATGGCAACATAGGGCTCATTATTAAATTCCCCCCCTATCTTAACACGGGCATCAGTAAGAAGTTCCCCTGTCAACAGGGCCTGCCTTTTAAGAAGTATAGGGACTGTTGTAACAATACCTGTCTCACGGTTCCTAGTCTTTAACTGCAATACCTCATCACCCTCAGGGACAGGGCCACCTGTGTATCTTGCTGCATTCTCTTCATCCACCAATTTAAACTCAAGTTGTGCTGTCCTGCCTATTAGCTCCAGGGCCCTCTGGGGGTCTTTTATCCCTGGCAACTGGACGAGTATCTGATTATCACCCTGCTTAACAATAACAGGCTCGGTAACACCAAACTGGTCTATCCTGTTTCTTATGGTCTCCAGGGCCTGATTAACAGCATTCTCCCTTATATGATTGATGTCTTTTTCGGAGAATATAAAATCCACAACAAGATTTTCGCCCTCTGTCTTTTGGCCACCTGCCTTAAAATCTGTAAACTCTTTACCGACAAGGTTATAAAGCTTATCCTTCTGTTCAGGCCTTATGGCCACTGATATGCCGTTTTCCTTCTTGCTGAGGCCTAAAAATCTTATACCATCCCTTATCATGGCATCCTTGAAGTTGCTGAACTTTCTGTCAAGGATATTCTCCATCATTTTAGTGGTATCCATCTCAAGGAGAAGATGCACGCCGCCTTTTAGGTCAAGACCTAAGTGGATTTTATCAGAGGGGAGGTATCTCTTCCATGCGCCCTTCATCTCCACCACATTAGGCAGACAAAAGACAACTGAGACAACAAGAAAAATAAGGACGAGTATAACTCTTAATTTTAGAGATTTTAACACCTATAACCTCATTTTAAAATTTAAAGTAAGAACATACTCACGGCAAAACATACCAAAGTTATATACATCTGGAGATTTTGTCAAGAGAAATTTATCACAAATCATTGCATTTAAAAATGGCATAAAAAATACTCAAAAAATCCTAATGACCGTGTATTGTTTTACAAAGGCCTTGAGATAGGTAGACCAACCCCATGTTTTTTTATGCTTTTGATTGATTTTTTTTTTCAAACCAATTATAGTAGTTAACAGCTAAATGATCCCGGTAATAGATTTCAGTCTCTGTGACAGGTGCGGGGGGTGCATAAATGTCTGTCCATATGAAGTATTTAGTTTTTTTAATAACAGCATAATCATCTCCTCGCCTGAAGACTGTATAGAGTGCCTCACATGTATAAAAGAATGCCATAAAAATGCCATATCTATGGGTGATTAATGAAAAAAAAGGTATTCCTCGATAAAAAGGCCATTGACAGGACATTGACCAGGATAACCCATGAGATCCTTGAGAAAAATGAAGGCTGCGACAATCTGTGCCTAATAGGCATAAGGACAAGAGGTGTGTATCTGGCAAAGAGGATCCAGGAAAAGATAAAGAAGATAGAAAAAAAAGAACTACCCCTTGGTATCCTTGACATAACCATGTATAGGGATGATATATTTAAACTTAAGACACCGGCTGTTAAAAAAACTGATATATCTTTCGATATAAACAATAAGATAGTGATACTCATAGACGATGTAATGCATACCGGAAGGACAACAAGGGCAGCAATAGATGCCCTTATGGATTTAGGAAGACCTCAAAAGATACAACTAGGTGTGCTTGTTGACAGGGGTAACAGGGAACTACCCATACACCCTGACTATGCAGGGGTGCTATATCATGTGGATACAGACGAAGAGGTCCTCGTGAGATTAAAAGAAGTAGATGGAAAAGATGAAGTTATCATAATGAGAACATAATGGACTGGACAAGAAAAGACCTCCTTGGCATAAAAGGACTCTCAAGAGAAGAGATACTATTCATCCTTGAGACAGCAGAATCCTTCAAAGAGATATCCTTAAGGGAGATTAAAAAGGTGCCCACCTTAAGGGGAAAAACAATAATAACATTATTTTATGAGCCCAGCACAAGGACAAGGACATCTTTTGAGATAGCAGCCAAAAGGCTAAGCGCAGATACGATAAATATCTCGGCAAGCACAAGTAGCTATGTGAAGGGTGAGACGCTCAAGGATACTGCAAAGAACCTTGAATCCATGAAGCCCGATGTAATTGTAATAAGACACAGTATGCCAGGGGCACCTCATATGCTGGCAGGTCTGGTAGATTCTTCTGTGGTAAACGGTGGCGATGGGGCACATGAACACCCAACCCAGGCACTCCTTGACCTTTTTACAATGAAGGAAAAAAAGGGCAGGATAGATGGGCTTAAGATTGTTATAATAGGCGATATAATACACAGCAGGGTTGCGAGGTCAAATATACTTGCCCTGAAAAATTTTGATACAGATATTGTATGTTGTGGCCCCCCAACAATGATACCGCCAAAACTCGAGGAACTCGGGGTAAGGGTCGAATATAATATGAACAGGGCTGTAGAGGATGCAGATGTTATAATGATGCTCAGGATACAGAAAGAAAGGGGCGGCGTATCATATATACCCTCGATT
>JAKPCK010000007.1 GCA_029553295.1 Deltaproteobacteria bacterium
TATCAGCACATACCCTTCCAGTATTCCCTCCATATCATCGAAGATGAAGGTTCAGAGCCTGTGCACCATGAATACATAGCAGAACCAGCCACAGACCCGAGAAGAGAGCTTACAGAGAGACTCCTTTCAGAGATCCCTGATAATGCATGTGTTATAGCCTATGTCGCAAATTTTGAAAAAAACAGGCTTAAAGAGCTTGCAGAATATCTTCCAGAGCACAGAAGAAAGATAGAAAATATCATTGCAAACACCATTGACCTTGCAATCCCCTTCAAGAAAAGATATTTCTACCACTGGAAACAGAATGGCTCTTATTCGCTAAAGGCAGTGCTACCCCTGATTGTCCCTGAACTCACCTATGAAAACCTGGAAATAAGAGACGGCAATATGGCAATGAAGGCATACAAAATGATGCATGAGACCTCAGACCCCGAAGAGATAAACCTTATAAGACATGCCCTCCTTGAATATTGCAGACTTGATACCCTTGCCATGGTCAAGATTGTGGAGAGGCTTAAGGAGATGGTTGGATGATAGCTGTTAATGAAACAGATATAGGTCCATTATGGAGACAGATATTTTAAATAATAATATCCCCAACTAATATTAAAATTGTGCTAAATAAGTTGCATTTTGATATTTTGAAATATTAGAATTGGAAAAGGTTATGGGGGGAAAGAAATCATTGGTTTACTTATAGCTTTCCATTTTATTATAAAAACAAAGGAGGGACAGATATGAAAATTAAAATGGGTGATAAAGAAGCAATAATTGAGAGCAAAACCGTGAAGCCTTTTGAAAAAAATGGTGAAATATATGCTGTTGACTGTGTAAGGGTTTATGCACGGTATGTCAGTAGAAAAAGAAATCTTTATAGTAACAATTATATTGATATACCAATTCAGGAAGAAATGTTTGATTTAGAAAAGGCAATCAGAAATTTTTCTTTTGAACACAAAAAATATACTAATAGTTCAATTATCGAATACCAGTTTTATTATATTAATAAAAAATGGTCTCTAACCGTTGATATTCATAAGAAAGTTGTTTTTTATGATATTGAATCTAAAGATTTCAAATATAATAAATCGTATCTAAAAAAATCTATTAACAGTCAATAAATTTGACGGGTGTACTAGCCCCCGTTAGCGAGATTGTCTGTTGCGTACGATGTTTCATTCGAAGTTTTGTGTTTACTAACTATTGTCAGTAGTAGTAATACCTATAAAAACATATGAAAGGACCCATCATATGAAACAACTACTAAGCCTTTTTTTAATATTATTAGCATTCTTATGTTGCTCTCCATCAGTTTATACTGCAGAGCTCACTCTCACCAATACTCCCGTTGAGGTCCACTTCTCTCCCCATGGAGGCTGCACTGCTGCCATTGTTGATAACCTCACTAACGCCAAGTCAGAGATCCTGGTGCAGGCATACTCCTTCACCTCAGCACCCATTGCAAAGGCCCTGGTCGATGCACACAAAAGAGGAGTCAAAGTAGAAGTCATTCTGGATAAAAGCCAGAGAACAGAGAAATACACCTCTGCCACCTTTCTTGCCAACATGAGGATACCTGTCTATATAGATGCAAAGCACGCCATTGCCCATAACAAGATAATAATCATTGACAGAGAAACAGTCATAACAGGGTCATTTAATTTTACCAAGAATGCAGAGGAGAAAAATGCAGAAAACCTCATCATCATTAAATCAAAGGAGCTTGCCTCCATTTATATAAAAACTGGCTTAAGCATAAAGAACATTCAGATGTCTATCAATCAAGGTATTAAACATGGTCATAAAAGGAAATAGATGACAGAACAAAAGTAATAAGGGATTTAAAAATCCTCTCAAATCATCCCAGAATATATGATTCGGTAAAAGACAGGATAAAAAAGGAGATATACAGAATAGAGAGAGGCTACCAGAATGAGAAGAATGCAGCCTACTACATAAACCATTATTTTGCCTCCAGAAATAACTGGATGGTAATACACGATATAAGACTTGAGGTGAACAACCTTAGTGTCCAGATAGACCATCTTCTCTTAGGCAGAACCAGAAACTACATTCTGGAATCCAAGTACTTCTCCTCTGTCCTTGTCAGCAACAACGAAAACTTCAGCATAAAGACAAGCAAGGGCTACATCGGCATACCCAATCCCATGCTCCAGGCAGAAAGACAGATTGATACGCTGATTAAGATAATAAACGAGCTGAACCTGGATGCTGATATGGCACTGACCTTTGATTGCTGTGTCCTTGTATCACCCGGCACCCACCTTCCAAAAAAAACTCCCTGAAAAGATAATAAAGGCAGATGTGGTTGGCAATTATATTGATAGGGACTTAGAAGAAACAGGTATTGGAGGTCTATTAAAAGATGCCTTTTCCATGCTCACCACAAAAAAGGATGATATAGAAAAGGTGGCAAGAAAACTCATTAAATACCATAGGCCGTGGGATACTGCGGTATATTTAAAAAGACTCGGCATAGCCTGGGCTGAAAAGCTGCTTAATTAAATTCAGGCCTTTTCCTTGAAGCCTTATGCGTTCCATAGAAGAAAAGGATAAGGGATGTCAACCTCTTTATCTGCTCATCATCCAGTATGTTGCTGATAATACCCTTTGCAGAACCTAAAAGCATTGCATTGGCCTGACACTCCCCTGTTGAGATAAGTATTACAGGTTTATTTACAGCGTGAGCATAGCCTGCCTCAAAGGCAACTCCAGTATCGTTGTAATCCACAAGGGCTATAACAAGGTATGATTCTTCCAGGAGTCTTATGCACTCTGTTTTTATATATTCTGCCATCTCTGTCTTTAAAGCACTGTTGCCTTCTATGCTGGGTGTATGCTCAAAGGGGTCTATTATGGTAATCTCCCCTCTATAGGGTGTTTTTGACAGGGCTGATTTGAGTAGATTCAAAAACCTTGTCTTGAAGTCCCTCTGTTCTTCAGTAAAGCATGGATGGGCAAAATATATCTTCATCATCTACCACAGGCTATATTATAGAATATCTCTCCTATTGTTCCAGGTATTATTGGGGCATATTCCAGCTTTCTGGCCTTATACGTGGATATAATCTTATTTTCAAAATCATATTCAAATACAGCATGGAGGTCGTCTTTCTTTTCGTCACACTTTATATACCAGACAGATACAGAGCGGGCAAGCCTCTTGTATGGTTTTACATAAAGTCCCCTCTGTCTTCTGCTTTCCATAAAAAAAGACCTGCCTTCTTTTGAGTAGTCTGTTCTCACTGCAAGCCTTGTTATGCCTTTATCTACGGTGGTTATACTGTCTGCGTCATAATAGATTCTGTTTCCCCAGTTGTCTGTAAAGTGATACACCCATGTCTCTGCACGGACAGTTGCTGCAGAGAGGATTAGAAGGGCAATAATTAAAAACCTCATAATGCGTTAAGTACCTCTTTTAGTATTGATGATACCCTTCTGTATATGCCCGGGCATTTGGATTCCCTTGGGCCTGCAATGTTTAAAACTCCTGGTTTATTCAAGGAAAGCCAGTGGATGATGGTGGCAATGATTTCGTCATCGGTTTTATCCTTTATATCAATCAACAAATATTCCTTTTTGTGTTTTTTGAGGCATTTTAGAGTGTAATCAGTGCCACCTGTGGGCTTGCCTGATGTAAATACTATGGTTGCATCGGCATCAAGAACATTCTTTTCTGTTCTTACCTTGTAGTTGTCAGAATCAAGTTCAGTGAGCTTGTCGTATCTTTCATCTATGGGGCCATCCTCTGCCTTTCTGCCTTTAGGGATAGAGCCACCGTATTCAAAGCCAAGTGAGATGGCTGTATCCAGTGCTGCCCTGTCAACGCCTGTTTGTCCACCTGAGATGATTTTCATGCTCATTATCTATTATAAAATAATATGGATTGGCAAGTTAATTATGAATGAAAGAGTGGGGAGAAATGTTTCGGTTTAATTTTGCTGATTTCTGACACGATTTTTTATATTGGCATCAATTATCAGATTGACAGTTGTATTTGCATGATATAATTTTTTATATAGTCAGGGTGTTAAAAATAACAGGCTTGAGTCTGAAGTCGAGACCACGGTGTGTATGGGCACATAACCGTGTGAAGGAGACCGAAGAGGCCCATAACTCTTCTGTCTGTATGACGCTTCAGATTTAAGCCTTTTTTTTATTAGTCCTTCATATTTTTATGAAAATTTTGTGCTATAATTATCTTCATCATGATAATGGCCATTATAATGGGTCTAATGGTATTTATAACTATGACCATTGGTATGGGTCTTGTTATTATTTCTGAATGGTTCTTTGGTATATTATCAATTGCAATTTCTATATTGATATTTCGAAAGATATAAAAAATCAGGGTTTTTTAACTCAACCCCTTTTTAAAGCGTGACTATTTATGGAATACATTTTATCTTCAAAATCTTTGAAACTATCGAACCAATATTGTTTATGACTTTCTATAACTTTGGTAATATCTTTTGTTCTGAATAACAGGTTTACAATTATTTTAAAATCATCCCAGAATGAAAATTCTTTACTTTTTTTCTGTTCATTTTCAAAAATTTTTGAAAAACCGTCAATTTTTCTGTAACCGTCAATATATTCTGTTCCTTTTGGGTCAATAAACACGATAAAGTAACGTTCTTTTGATTTTAACCAGAAAATAAAATCTGTTTTAAATTTTTCAATTCTTTTCGTTTTTGGCTGAATGTATGGAATATAAACTTTATCAAGGGTTTCATCAACTTTAGAAAAAAACCACCAATCAAACTGCGCAAAAAAGTTATCTTTCTTTTCTAAATTATGCCCACTTGTATATGCCTGAGGATACAGGATGATATTCAGGGCCTGATTGCTCTTCCCTTTCCATGTCCATGATGGCCTCTACCAGCATAGCACCTAATTGATGTATGAAGGTGTCCAATCCCTTCTTTCCTGTCTGGATGATATGGAACATCCTGAGGGAGCCACATTTCAAGTTTCAACTAAAAATAGTATAATATCAATAATTATAAAAACACATAACAAGGCGATTCACCTGACTGCTACCTTATTACGATTCATAGCGGCAGGTGGGCTTTGTCATTTACATAAACTTACTTAAAACCTGACCCTGACAGGGACGGAGCAAATCAATACAAAGAAAGATTTTGCATGATTGGTGATTTGCTGGTAAAATTAACCAAAGAGTTATAGGGTTAAAAAAATCGCAAACTTCTAATAAATATTTTTTTGAAGGCAGCAGGAAAAAGATAGGATGGACAAGACAGAGATTAAGGAAAGGATAGAAAGACTAAGGGCAGAGATAGAGTATCACAATTACAGATACTATGTCCTTGATGACCCTGTTATATCCGATAGCGAATATGACAGGCTCATGAGGGAGCTTGAATCCCTTGAAACAGAGCACCCTGAGTTTTTGAGCCCAAACTCACCTACCCAGAGGGTAGGGGCAAAACCCCTCGAAGAGTTCTCCACTGTAACCCACACAATCCCTATGCTTAGCCTTGCCAATGCCATGTCTGCCCAGGAGGTCGTTGATTTCGACAAAAGGGTCAAAAAACTCCTTGGTGTATCTCAAATAGATTATGTGATAGAGGTAAAAATAGACGGTCTTGCCGTAGAGCTTGTCTATATCAACGGAGAATTTACCCTCGGCTCCACAAGGGGAGATGGATTTACTGGAGAGGACATTACGCAGAATCTGAAGACCATAAGGTCAATACCCATGAGGCTTTTAGAAACAGATAAAGTGCCCATACCTGAAAGGCTTGAGGTGCGCGGCGAGATATACATGGGTAGAAAGGAGTTTGAGGAGCTGAACAGAAAAAGAGAGGTTACAGGGGAACCTGTATTTGCAAATCCGAGAAATGCTGCAAGTGGTTCTGTCAGGCAGCTTGATTCAAGGATTACTGCCAGCCGCAAACTTAATATATTCTGTTATGCCATGGGCCAGATAACAGGGGTTGAGATAGCGACGCATATAGAGTTTCTTGAATATCTCAGGAAATGGGGATTCAGGGTAAACCCATATACAAGACTATGTCATAGCCTTGAAGAGATCTTTGAACATTATAATTACATCAAATCAATTAGGGATGAGATACCTTATGAGATAGATGGAACAGTTATAAAGGTTAACAGGCTCGACTATCAGGCCATGCTGGGACAGGTCTCTCGCTCCCCGAGATGGGCAATTGCATATAAATTTGAATCCCACGAGGAAGAAACAGTAATAAAGGACATTATAGTTGGTGTAGGAAGGACAGGGGCCCTAACACCTGTGGCAGTCCTTGAGCCTGTAAACATAGGCGGTGTTGTAGTTGAAAGGGCAACCTTACACAATGAGGATGAGATTAAAAGAAAAGATATAATGATAGGAGACCATGTAATTGTCACAAGGGCAGGGGATGTAATACCGGAGGTGGTCAGGGTTTTAAATGAGAAGAGGACAGGATCGGAGATGCCATTTGTCATGCCTGATACCTGCCCTGTCTGCGGTGAGCATGTGGTAAGGCCGGAGGGTGAGGCTATAAGGAGGTGTGTGAACATAAACTGCCCTGCCCAGATAAAAGGTAGGATAATCCATTTTGCATCAAAAAGGGCAATGGACATAGACGGTCTCGGGGAAAAGCTTGTAGACCAGCTTGTTGACAGGGGTATTGTGAGCCAGGTCTCTGACCTTTATTATCTTACAAAGGAACAACTGGCGGGCCTTGAGAGGATGGCAGACAAGTCTGCACAAAATATAATAGATGCCATTGAAAACTCTAAAAGGAGGCCTTTTAATCGTTTTATCTATGCTTTGGGCATAAGGCATGTGGGCGAACATATATCAGGGCTTCTTGCTGAGCATTATAAAGACATTGAATCGCTTATGGAGGCCAAAGAAGATGAGCTTATGAACATACCTGAGATAGGACCTGAGGTGGCAAATAGCATTGTCCTTTTCTTTCAGGATGAAAAAAATAGAAAAACCATGGAAAAGATGATAGATGCCGGGGTTGAGATAGAATACGTAAGGGAAGGGGATAGACCCCTTGAAGGCACTGTATTCGTATTCACAGGGGCACTAAAGACCATGACAAGGGATGATGCGAAAAAGATGGTTGAATCCCTTGGGGCAAAGACATCTAATTCAGTGGGGAAAAAGGTGAACTTTGTGGTTGCCGGAGAAGAGGCAGGCTCAAAGCTGGACAAGGCAAGACAGATGGGGATCAAGATAATAGATGAGGATGAGTTCTTGCAGATAATTAGAGGAAGGAGGCCATGAGGGTTTTACTTCATATCTGCTGTGCACCCTGCTGTGTGTATACATTAAAGACACTCAGAAAAGAAGGTATGGAAGTGACTGGCTACTTTTTCAATCCCAATATCCACCCATATACAGAATTTACAAAAAGGCTCAAGACCCTTGATAATTATGCTAAGATATCGTTACTCCCTTTGATTGTCCATAATGATTACAATCTGGTAGACTTTTTAAAGGGTGCAATAGATTATGGAAGAGACAGATGTCTTTTTTGTTACAAGATAAGACTTGAGAAGACATTTGAGGTCGCATCGAAAGAGGGTTTTGAGGCAGTGACAACAACGCTCCTGTACAGTAAATACCAGCGCCATGATGATATAAGGGAGATAGGTATGGATTTTTCACAGAGATTTGGTATCTCTTTTTTATATATGGATTTTAGGGTTGGCTGGAGGCAGGGTATAGAGGAGTCCAAAGGTCTTAATATGTACAGGCAGAACTACTGTGGCTGCATCTTCAGTGAATACGAGAGGTTCGCAGGGAGGCAGAGATGATACCTGGGTTCGGCAAGATGTTTATTATAATTGGTGTTTTGTTCATCATAATCGGGCTTGCCTTCATGTTTGGTGATAAGATACCCTATATAGGAAGGCTGCCAGGTGACATCCATATAAAGAAGGAGAATTTCAGCTTTTATTTCCCCATAACAACAAGCATTATCATAAGTATAATCCTGACCATCCTTTTTTCCATATTCAGGAAATAATGATTAAGGACAATTGTGTAGTGCTTGAATTTACAAGGGAACCGGGGATGTGTCATAAAAACAGGCTATAGGTAATAGACTAAAAAATAGGAATCTGGGATATGTCCCAGAGTAATTTTTTAAAGGTACTCAATATTATTTATGAAAATCGATTTTCATACACATGTATATCCTGATGACATAGCAAAAAGTACCATTACTGCAGTATGTGAGCGTTCAGGCATTAGAGCTTACACCGATGGCACCCTCAAAGGATTAAAGCAATCTATGGCAAAAGCAGGGATAGACCTATCAGTTGTAGCCGCTGTTCCAACCAAACCAAACCAGGTTGATTCTATCCAAAAATGGTTGTCCTCTATAAGACAGCCGGGGATTGAAACCTTGGCAGCAATACACCCTGATGCCCCCTTAACCTGTGAGCATTTGAAGACCCTTAAAAAACAAGGCTTTAAAGGTTTTAAACTCCACCCTGATTATCAGGATTTCTTTGTCGATGACCCAAAGATGTACCCTCTGTATGAATCAATAGCAGAACAGGGCATGTTTGTCCTTTTCCATGCCGGGGTCGACCGTGGGCTGCCCTATCCGATTCATGGCACACCAAAACGCATAGCAGCGGTTCATAAAGCTATACCTGAACTATGTATAATAGCCGCTCATTTAGGCGGAGAGGATGTATACGATGAGACACTGAGATATTTAGTGGGAGAAGATATCTACCTGGATACATCCTTTGTTCTTCGTATAATACCAAAGACATTCCTCGAACGTATCTTTAAAGAACACCCGATAGAACGAATACTTTTTGCCTCGGATAGCCCCTGGCGAGACCAGAAAGAAGAGCTTGAATTCCTTTTGAATCTCCCCTTTCTTTCAGATATGGACAAGGAAAAGATATGTTTCTACAATGCGGCAAGGCTTCTGGAATTGGATAGCCCAGAGGGGCAACCTTCTCTATAATTTCACAACAGTTTCTTTCGGTATTGGGGACACAGCCATGTTGAACCCGGAACATAGTTCCTGCATACATCTGTACGTGTTTCGTATATCTGACAGATTGTCTTTGAACCATCCCATTGAAGATAGATGCAGCTCATCCTGCAATTATTTATGTTTTCCCCAAACCTGTTTATGACCCTGTTTTCATTCCATGTTATATCATATGTCCGGATATGGGCAAGGATATCACTACGGCCCTCCTTTTCCCATCTTTTTATATCATCAATGGTCACATAGGCAGCAACATCTACATGACAACAATTACCGCATCTAAGACATATAGTAGTAGTATTATCTTCTTCTCTTTTTATCTGTTTTTCACTCCTTTGCCTTTTCTCGCTCCCTCTCTATCTGAATCCTCTGCATAGATGCGCCTTCAATAGCCTTAATGGCTATATCTTGAACCTGTCTGCCTGCCTCGTTGGCCTTTTCTGTAAGTTGATGTATCAATTCTTCCTGTTCCTTTATCTTTTTCTCAAGGGCTGCTATTATCTGTTGATTTAGCTTTCTCTCGCCCTCAACCTCTTTCATAAGGAGTTCTGTTTGGTGTTTGTACTTGAATTCGAGACGTTCGGTTATGGTTTTTTCTGTATCCTTTATTGCCCTGGCAAGCTCATTCTGGAATGCCTCAATCTTTGACCTCATATCTTCGTATTCCTTTTCCCTTGCTGATATTATGGATTCCCTTTCTGCAAATTCCTTCTCAAATGCTGCCTTTTTCTCAGCAAGCTCTTTTTCAAGGGCTGCCTTTTTCATTTCATAGGCATCTGCATCCTTTTTTCTCATTAGTTTGAGATTATAATTGTACTCCTCTTCCTCTCTCTGTCTGTCTTTTTTTAACTGTGTCTCCCGCTCTTTCTTCTCCTGTTCGAATCTCTCCTGTTCCTTTTTCCATTCTAATCGCCTCTGGGTTATCTCCTCTTCGAATTCTGCCTTTTTTCTTGCTAGCTCTTCCTCAAAGGCAGCCTTCTTTTCCTTTTGGGCAGCAATCAATGCTGTTAGGCTCTCTGCCTCTGCCTTTATCTGATAAAGCTCTTCCAGTGTCCTATTTTCTATCTCCGTTGCCATCTTTAGGTCACTGAGTTTTCTGAACTCTTCAATAAGCATCTTTTCAAGTCCGTCCATTGATTTAACAATGTCGAGTTTCAGGCTGGCAAGCCTCTTTACAATATCCTCTATGGATGATAGCGATGCAGTCCTGACAAGCTCCTTTTCCTCTGCCTCTTTTTTTACTGCCTTTGGATCCATTGCTTTCTGCTCCTTCATCTTGGTAAGGAGCTCATTATATGCCTCTAATATCTCTGTCTTTGTGCTTTTATCTGAAACAGCCTTAACCATATCCTTACCCTCCATCTTTTTAATTTTATTAGCCCCCTTTGTTCATATAAGGAAGTTAATTATGCTAATTTACAATAGACAATAGTATTCAATAAAGAGTTTTTTCACAACATTCTATGGAAAATTTGATAAATAATGATAAACTATAGCCACCTGACAAAAACCTTTGTCGAGAATATGTTTTTGAGGAGACAATGGAGATGAAAAATTTACTTGATAATATCGAAGAGATACTGCTTATGGGTCCGGGCCCTTCCTGTGTCCCCACTGAGGTCTATAATGCATTAAGTAGGAAAACACTCGGTCATCTTGACCCTTACTTCCTTGAAATTATGGAAGAGCTTAAAGAGATGATACGAAGGATTATGAATACCAAAAATAACCTTACCATTCCCATCTCAGGGACTGGTTCTGCAGGTATGGAGACCTCTTTCGTTAACCTTATAGAGCCAGATGACAGGGTCTTAATTCTTATAAATGGTGTATTTGGCATGAGAATGCAGGATGTAGCCTCAAGGCTTAGGGCAAAAGTTGAGGTCCTTGAATTCCCCTGGGGAACCCCTGCTATAACAGAAGAAGTGGAGAAGAAGTTAAAACATGAATCATATAAGATAGTTGCAGTAGTTCATGCTGAGACCTCAACCGGGGTCAGAAACCCTGTAGATGAGATAGGCGGCATACTAAAAGGCAGCGATACAATCTATCTTGTTGATACAGTGACCAGTCTTGGCGGTATTGAGGTAAGGATGGACGACTGGAACATAGATGTCCTATACAGCGGCACGCAGAAATGTCTTTCATGTCCACCAGGGCTTGCGCCTCTCTCTTTTTCAGATAAGGCTATGGAAAAACTGAATGCACGCAAATCAAAAGTCCCCAACTGGTATCTTGATTTGACCATGATTGCCAATTATTGGGGACAGAACAGGGTTTATCACCATACAGCTCCTGTAAATATGCTTTATGGACTCTATCAGGCTATTATGCTTATTCTCGAAGAAGGCACCGATAATGTCTTCAAGCGTCACAGTAGATGCCACAAGCTCCTTGTGGAAGGACTCAGCCAATTAGGTATTAAGATGCTTGTGGAAGAGCCATACAGGCTTCCTATGCTCAATGCAGTCTGTGTCCCTGACGGGGTAGATGAGCTTTCAATAAGAAGACGCCTGCGTAGCGATTATAAGATAGAGATAGGCGGCGGCCTCGGTCCTCTGGCAGGCAAAATCTGGCGTATAGGGATTATGGGACATACTGCAAGGGAAGAAAATGTTGAAAGGCTTTTAATGGCACTGGAATCAACACTTTATTATTGATTAAGGGGAATGAGATAGGACGTCGCATTACCCTTATCAGTATTTTTGTCTTATTTTTTTCTCATAACAGACCCTTTTGCACATGCAGCAGAGAAAGAAAAATCAGCGTCTCTAACTAAATACCTGTCTTTGGGTATAAAAGCAGAATATCTTTTCAACAGCCATACATCCTTTGAATTTGGTAACCCATTCCCTCCTTATCAGACACCCTTAAGCAGGCTGGGGTTTCCGCTTGATTCCCTATGGGGAGGCATAGAACTACGGTTCAGCCACCCCAGATTTTCTATTAGCGGTGAGTTACTGACAAATGCAATTGGCGATACCAATGGTCGTTTCAAAGATTCTGACTGGGATGACGCCTCCAACCCAACTCTCAAAAGCATCTACAGTGAATCAAGCTGCCGTATGGAGAAAAGCTATATGGCAAAGATTGATATAGACCTTGAGGTCTCAGACTGGCTCAAGTTGCCTGAATGGTTTAGCCTCCGTCCTGTTACAGGATTTCGTTACCAGGACTTTCGTATGATGACTCATGATGGGATACAGTTTGAACCTTACAGTGGAACCCCTCCACTTGATATGCCTGGTAACGGTATACACTTCAAACAGACATACTGGCAGTATTTCATAGGGATACGCTCCAATATGGACATGGAAAAACTGGCAAGGCTACCCGCAACAACACTCTTTATGCAACTTGATTGGGCTTATGTAGAAGGCAGTAATGAGGACCACCATCTATTAAGGATAGGGAGAAGATTCACATACGAAAAAACATACGGAGATGCCTGGCATGCCTCTGTTGGCTTGAAAAAAGGTTTGACAAAAAACCTTGTCCTCGGTTTTGAGCTCGACTATCTCCAGATTATAACAAAAGGCAATCACAGGCTTGTT
>JAKPCK010000029.1 GCA_029553295.1 Deltaproteobacteria bacterium
CCTGTAGTGGTATTGTAAACAACAGGGAAAAAAGAACAGATAAATATAATAGTTATGGGCAGCATCTCGTTGATACCGATCCATAGCATAAGAAGTGGAAGCCATCCCAGTGCCGGTATAGGATAAAGTAGACTTATTATAGGGCTTAATGCCTTATTTGCTATGTCCTTCCATCCCATCACAATCCCAACAAAAATGCCTGCAATGGAACCGCTTACAAGACCTATAACCACCCGCGTAAAACTACTTACAAAATTCTTACCAAGAACTCCGTTTACCGAAAGATGATAGAATTCTTTTAGAACCGCCGTAAAAGGAGGGAAAAAGAACTGCCCTGGAAAGAGATTGAATCGTCCTACAATCTCCCATAATATAAGAAACACAATGACAGGTATGGTGCCTGTGATTGAATGTATATATTTTACCCTATCTTTCATTCAAAAACCTCAGATCCAGGATATCTTTTGCCTCTATCTTTGTCCTTATGTATCCATTACTGTATGCAAACGCAACTGCCTCTTCCACTTTTTTGTGGTCTATGTCCATTTTATAATCAAGTCTTTCCATAGACCTGAGCATGGTCTTGGGGGTAATCTCTAACTTTGATGCAACCTGGGCTGCCTCAACAGGGAATATCCTCTCACCTGTAATTTTCATCTGTTCTGCCATGATATCGGCTGCCTCCTTTTTGTTCTTTTTCATCCAGTCTGTAGCCTTTGCAGTAATCCTTATAAGTTTTTTTACAATTTCAGGGTGATTTTTTATAAGTTCCTCCTTGACTACCAGCACACTTCCCTGCATGTTCGGCCACATATCCTGACTTTTTAGCATCACCCTGAAGCCTGCATCCTCTGCCAGTGAAGGCCAGTGTTCAGGTACAAAAGACGCATCAAGTTTTCCCATCCTTATAGCCATAATCTGTAAAGGCGGGTTCATCCTCTGCACCTTTTTTAAGATCTTTGTATCATCAAGGCGAAATTTTTCTATGGTCTTTCTGAGTATGGCGTCTACAGGCCCGCCCACCTGTACGGCACCGATAGTGATGTCAGGTCGCTCCAGATCCTTTATATTTTTTATTTTTTCAGGGTTTACCACAAGGGCATAGCCATGTTCGTGGGTTCCTGCAACTATCTTGATGGGCACTTTTGCGTTTGCATAGGCGTTTATTGCAGGCAACAGGCACATATATGCTACCTGAATATCTCCTCTGCCTAATGCAGAGGCAAGGGCCATTCCTGTAACGTAATTAAAAAATGTGGGTTTTATGCCTTCTTTTTCAAACCATCCCTTTTGTTTTGCTATATAAGCACTTGCTGCATGATCTGTGAACTCAACGGCAATGTTTATAGGAACGAGTTCGTTTGCATGCACACTGGATAAGAATAAAAACAATAACAAAACTGAAACCGCAATTCTTAAAACAGACATGATTATCTCCTTAGATATGGATTTATTTTATTTACCAAATGGGCAGAATCGGCTCAGACCAAAGACAGATGCCACCCCTGCAATGGTAATACCGTAGAAAACAACAGGCTTTTTATCAAGGAAATCAACAATTGTGCCGTTTGCACAGGTGGAGCCTGTTGCTAAAACAACATCACACCACTTGAGGATATCCCCTGTTTTCTCCGGGTCTTCGATTGTAAGACCAAAGCGTTTTGCGCCGATGTTATCTCTATCGAGATCCACAACACGGAGTTCAAATTGTGATGATAATTTTTCGATCATTGCAGGTTGATAACCTATAAAGGCAATTTTTGGTCTATGGTAATGTTTTTCTATAAATTCAGCTAACATCTCTGCACAGGCCTTTGGTTCTTTATCCTTACAGTGTATTGTTTTTGATGTCCGACCGAAATATCTCATAACCGCATTGAAACATGCTATAAAAAGGCTTTTTTCAAAATTATTTTCGAGCTTAAGTTGAAGTAAATCAGTGATAGTGCCTTCAAAATTACCAGGCATATCTGTAAATGCCTGACCCCTTTCCCCTCTAAACTGGGCCTCAATCATAAACTCCTTTCCTTTTAAAAGCGGGTAATCCGACCTGTCGGGCCTGCCGATTGCCTCTTCAGGAGATAGGGGTCTTGACGAGATGACCTTTATTGCCTCACCGGGCATCTGTTTTGTAATATCAGTCAGTTCTTTTTTCAATAAATTGTAGAATTTCATAATATCACCTGTTTATATTTTTGTCTTTGCTTGATTATGTTGCAATTTCCATATTCGTTATATATTTGGATATATAATGCTCGTTATATAACAAAATATATAACGATTTGTCAAGGATGATTTAGATTATTTTTCTCGTTTGAAAAGTGGAGACTTCAAGGCATATCATTCAGATTATTTCAGACAAAGGGGTAAATTTATCCGTTACCTATAAAAAAGATAGTTGTAAATTCCGCTCAACCTTGAACACCTATTCCAATGATATCCGAACACCTATTCGACCTTTTCGGAATTGCTCTTAGAACAAAAAAGATTATATGATCCTCTTTGCCTGACATGATACACTGCCCCCAAAAACTTCTGAAGGGTATAGGGGGTGAAACCTACAGGTATACATCAGAGTTAACAACAAAGACAAAAAAGCTTATGGAGAAACTGGGGGTAAATATTACGTAAGGATAGAGGAGTTAGGGCTCAATATATTTTTGGGGATGTGCCGTGCAAAGGTCTTACAATACAAAACAGATGCTGGCAACAGTTATCACTTTCATTTGTTCTTTCTCCTTTCTGCATAACGCAAAAATCAGCGGAGGCGGAACGCCGTCCGCTGGATTGATTTGTTATCTGCAGCTATAGTAATTTTTTGAACTCATCAATAGTAAGTCCAGCATCTTTTACTATTCCAGCCATCGTAAAGGTATCAACAGGGTTTGCTCTTGGAATTGTAATGATGCGTTCGCCATTAGTCATAGTAATATGCTTGCCTTCCCTGACAATCCAGAAGCCTGCTTTTTGAAAAGCTTTAACAGCCCGCTAGTGATTTACTCCTGACAACTTAGGCATGAGCTACTTCTACATAGCGAGATTCTTTATCCTTTGTCAATTCCTCCACAGTTTCTAAATACGCTTTTATGGCATCTTTAATGTTTTCTAATGCCTCTGCCTCTGTCTTGCCTTGTGACCAACAGCCTGGCAGCCCAGGTACCCATACAGAATAACCTTCTTCTGTCTTTTTGAGATTTACCTTATATTGC
>JAKPCK010000056.1 GCA_029553295.1 Deltaproteobacteria bacterium
GAAAAAGAGTATTGGTCAGTCCACATGGAAGAAGAACATGCCAAAGATAGCAGCAGCCCATAACATCCCCTATGTAGCCACAGCATGTCCTTCATACCCCTTTGACCTCTTTGCAAAGATCAAAAAAGCAAGGACAGTAAACGGTCCATCATATATACATATGCTCTCTGTATGCCCTACAGGGTGGAGGATACCAACGGATGCATCCATCAAATACGGCAGACTTGCCGTAGAAACAGGGATCTTTCCTCTCTATGAGATAGAAAACGGGAAATACAGACTTACCTTTAATCCAGAGCCTTTAAAACAGGTTATAGATTATCTCTCAGGTCAGGGTAGATTTAGGCATCTTACTGTAAAGACAATAGCTACTATACAGGAACATGTAAAGCTGGATTGGAAGAGACTCAAATATATGTGCGGAATCAAGTAAAATAAAGACCAAAGACTAAAAAGATACTTGAAAGATTTTTTAAATTTAAACTGTTAAGAGGGGGAAGGCATGGAGGTAGACACAGCTAAAATAGATAGTATAATTGAAAAATATAACAGGGACAGGTCATATATGCTTGCCATGTTTCAAGATGTCCAGCGTCTATACCGTTACCTGCCAAAAGAAGCCATAAGCTATATATGCAAACAGCTCGATATCCCTTTCAGCAAGGGTTACGAGATGGCAACCTTCTATAAGGCCCTTTCATTGAAGCCAAGGGGAAGACATACTATCCATGTATGTCTCGGCACTGCCTGCCACCTAAGGGGTGGTCCAAATATCCTTGAGACATTTGAACGAGAGCTACATATAAAAACTGGTGAGACAACGGAAGATGGGAGGTTTTCCATAGAGACTGTCAACTGCCTTGGTGCCTGTGCCCTCGCACCCCTTGTAAGGGTAGATGAGCATGACTTTGGAAAAACAACACAGGCAGTGGTAAAAAAGATAATCAATGAATTTACAGATGGGGTTAAGTCATGAATATATCTCTTGAGCAACTCGACAGCATTACAGCAAGGTATACTGAAAAGATGGCCGGATATGGCAAGGTAGTGAGGATATGCTGCGGGACAGGGTGTGTGTCATCAGGGGCACTAAATGTCTATGAAGGCCTCAAAAAAGCATTAATAGAAAAGGGCCTATCTGATAGTGTACTTGTAAAGCAGACAGGCTGTCATGGACTCTGTGAGAGGGGTCCGATAGTTGTCCTTGGTGAGGAAGAGATACTTTATCAGAGTGTTGGAAAGAGGAATATAGAAGACGATATATCTGCACTTCTAAATACAATCACAGATGATACGATAGTAGAGAGGATGTTATATCAAGGGGAAGACAAGACAAAGAGATATATCTCACCAAAGGATATACCCTTTTATGCAGGGCAGAACAGAATAGTCCTTTCATTAAACGGCATTATCGATGCCGAGGATATAGAGGAATATATATCGCAGGGCGGCTACAGAGCCCTTTATAAGGCCCTTCTTATGGAGCCTGAAGAGATAATAGACTGGATTGAGAAATCAGGACTGAGGGGCAGAGGTGGAGGCGGTTTTCCCACAGGCACAAAATGGCGTTCCTGCAGGGCTGCCCATGGTGATGTGAAGTATGTTGTGGCCAATGGGGATGAAGGTGACCCAGGTGCATTCATGGACAGGTCTCTGATGGAGGGCAATCCCCACGGTGTTATAGAGGGAATGATTATCGGCGGATATGCCATAGGTTCAAATCAGGGGTTTATCTATGTAAGGGATGAATACCCCCTTGCTGTAAGCAGGCTACTTAAGGCCATAGAAGGTGCAAAGGAATATGGTCTACTCGGTAAGAATATATTTGATTCTGGTTTCGATTTCGATATCAAGGTCTTTAGAGGAGGTGGCGCATTTGTATGCGGTGAATCCACTGCCCTTATGTCATCCATAGAGGGCAAATCAGGTGAACCAAGGGCAAAATATATCCATACAGTAGAAAAGGGGATATGGGAGAGGCCAACCAATCTGAATAATGTAGAGACGTGGGCATGCGTCCCCCATATTATAAATAAAGGATGGGAGTGGTTCGCCTCCATAGGCACATCCCACAGTAAAGGCACCAAGGTATTTTCTCTCGTGGGAAAGGTAAAGAATACCGGGCTTATAGAGGTCCCCATGGGCATAACATTAAGGGAGATTATCTATGATTTAGGCGGTGGTATTCAGGGAGACAAGCAATTTAAGGCTGTCCAGACAGGAGGTCCATCCGGCGGCTGCATACCTGAGGCCTATCTTGAGATGCCTGTAGATTTTGATTCCTTGACAAAACTGGGCTCTATGATGGGTTCAGGGGGCATGATTGTCATGGATGAGAGAAACTGTATGGTGGATGTAGCCAGATATTTTTTGAAATTCCTTGTAGAGGAATCCTGTGGTAAATGCACCCCTTGCAGGGAGGGTGTAAGGAGGATGTATGAGATTGTAGACCGGATATGCCACGGTGAAGGGAAAAAAGGAGACATACAGCACCTTGAGGAGCTTGCCCATGCAGTAAGCTTAAGCTCTCTGTGCGGTCTAGGTCAGAGTGCACCTAATCCTGTTTTGTCTACCATAAAGTATTTCAGGGATGAATATACCCTACATATAGAGGAAAAAAAGTGTCCAGCAGGGGTTTGCAAGGCCTTGATACGATTCAGTATACTCCCTGATAAGTGCACAGGCTGCATGAGGTGCAAAGCAGAATGCCCTGTCCAGTGTATAAAAGGGGAGAAAAAAGAGGTCCATGAAATTGATTCAGATAGATGTATAAAGTGTGGGACATGCTATGATGTATGCCGTTTTGATGCGGTAATAATTGAATAGGAGAAAGAGATGAAGGAATTTAAGATAAACGGCAGAAAGGTCCAGGCAGAAAAAGGGGAGACAGTCCTTGAGGTGGCGAGAAGAGAAGGCTTTGATATACCAACCCTGTGTTATCATGAAAAGCTTGGCTCAGATGGCAGGTGCCGCCTCTGTATAGTTGAGGTCCAGAGGGGTAACAGGAGACGCTTCGTAACCTCCTGTCTCTATCCTGTTGAAAATGGCATAGATGTCTATACAGATTCAAAGGATGTTATACTGATAAGAAAGACTATATTGGAGCTACTTTTAGCCCGTTGTCCCTCATCAGATATTGTTCAACATTTAGCATCAGAATATGGGGTCCATGATGTCCGATATACAAAGGATGTTGATAAGGGTAAATGCATACTATGCGGTCAGTGTATAAGGACATGCGAATCCATTGTAGGTGTATCAGCCCTTTGTATGAGCGGAAAAGGGCCTGCAAAAAAGGTTACCACACCCTTTGATGAGCCTTCGGAGGTCTGCATAGGATGTGGTGCATGCGCTGTTGTCTGTCCCACAGGACATATCTATATCGAAGACAGAGGCGGCTACAGGACCATATGGAGAAAGAAATTCGAACTGGCAAGGTGTCCCCAGTGTAACAGATTACATGCGCCTATTGAACAACTTGAATTTATATCAAAGAAGACAGGAGTAGACATAGATGAACTCCTTATATGTCAGAACTGTAAGTAAATATTTGTCAAATGATGTTAAATCGATAAAAAATGGATTAAAAATTATAAAATTGTATTGCAAACCTAAATGAAAGTTGTATAATAGATTTGTAAGTAGAGAATTTCTAAATCTTTAGAGGCAGAGATGAAAAAAAAGAAAGATCCTATTGGCAAATCCCTCAAAGAGATTATAACAGATGTAAACGAGCTCCCTTTTTTGAAAAAAAACATTAATAATAAAATGCAACCAACTATTAATACAGAGGAAAAAGAGTTTTTTGCTGTAGAATACAAAAAACCAGATGAAGAAAAAATTATTGATGACTTAACAATCGAGGATAATGCGGATGAGTCATTATATCCTTTTAATCTAAAGACAATAGGCTCAATCCTCAAAAATGAAAGAGATAAAAAAGGCTTAACCATCAGAGATGTCTCAGAGATGATGAATGTTAGGAGGCCTATAATAGAGGCATTGGAGGATGCAAGATGGGATAGGCTCCCCCATGAGATATATATAAGGGGTTATATAAAAGAATATGCAGGCATCTTAAAGGCACAGGATATTATCCTCCCTTATTTAAAGAAAGAAACACAAAAAACTGAATCCAATACTTTAAAAAATATAGACAATAGCAAGAAATCAATAAGGTTTACAAAAAGAAAAGACCTTTTATCTAAGACTTTGCTTCTTTATTCTTTGATTGTTTTTTTCATAATAGGTGGTTTTTTCTTATTTACCAACAGTCAGCAAAATGCAGATAAATTAAAATTAGAAAAGGCTGTTCAGCTATCCAATAGCAATATGGAGAATACTGAAAAGCAACCAACCCCTGTCTTGACCAACAATAAAAAACTCCTAATAAGCTGCCATGAAAGGACATGGGTAAGCATTATAATGGATGGAAATGAAAAGAAAGAGGTAATGCTTAACCCGGGCGAGGTAATAATCTTAAATGCAAAAGAAAGATTTGACATTCTTGTTGGTAATGCCGGTGGGATCAAGTTTATTTTAAACGGTAAGGATGTAGATTTTTCTGGCATGAGCGGACAGGTAAAGAGGATTACCCTTTAATACCTCCCAAAAATCCTACAAACAAATGTCTATATTCTAATGAATACAAATGGTTATTAATATGGGTCTGTGGATGTATCCCATAGTTTAAGACCCCTATCAAAGTTACCAATATTTAGATGCCTATAAGCCCTTTCAGTAACCTTTCTACCTTGGGATGTCCTTATAATAAAACCCGTTTTCAGAAGATACGGCTCAACAACCTCTATGAGGACATCACTTTCAAGCTGCAATGTTGCAGAAAGGGCCTCTATACCTACAGGCCCTCCCTTGTAGTTGAATATTATAGTCTTTAAAAACCTCCTGTCTATATCCCCTAATCCAAGTTCATCTATCCCCTCTAAGTTCAGGGCGTCTATGGCTACATTTTTAGTGATTAACCCATCTGCTTTGACCTGGGCATAATCCCTTACCCTTTTTAATAGCCTGTTTGCCACCCTTGGTGTACCCCTTGCCCTTTTGGCAATCTCATGGGCACCATCATCGTCTATTGAGACATTTATAATCCTGGCAGACCTCTTTATTATTCTGGCGAGGTCTTTTTCATTATAGAAATCAAGGTCTCTTGTTATGCCAAAGCGTTCTCTCAACGGAGAGGATAAAAGTCCTGCCCTTGTTGTGGCGCCTATGAGGGTAAACTGCTCAAGTCTGTATCTATGGGTTCTGGCATGGACACCTTTGTCAAAGATAAAATCAACGGCAAAGTCCTCCATGGCAGGGTAGAGGAACTCTTCTACTATCTTTGGTATCCTGTGTATCTCATCAATAAAGAATATATCTCCTCTCTCCATGTGGGTTAATAACCCTATTAAATCTCCACCTTTTTCCAGGGCAGGGCCTGAAGATGTTATTATCTTTGTGCCCATCTCATTGGCTATAATATGGGCGAGGGTGGTTTTGCCAAGCCCGGGTGGACCATTAAAAAGGATATGTTCAAGGGGCTCTTTTCTTTTAAGGGCTGCATCTATGGCAATCTTCAAAGTCTCTACAACCCTATCCTGACCTATATATTCTTTTAATGTTAGGGGCCTGAGGCTTGACATTTCTTTTTTTTCTTCCTCACCATTATCATTTAAAAGGTGGTCCTTTCTTAATTTGGCATCGTATTCTTTTTTTATCACTGTCTCTGCCCCCTGTATACCTCTTCAAAAAGCTCCTCTGAAGACCTTATATTAGGATTCCTCTCCATTGCATCTGCAATCATCTTCCTTGCCTCCTGGACCTTGTGTCCCAATTGATTCACAAGGACATCCTCTACCTCTTTTCTAAAGTCAATGGAAATCCTTGCGGGCTCTTCTGTCTCAGGGAGCAAGGCATATCTTGCTACTCGGCCTTTAAGGGTTGCCACTATCTTCTCTGCCTTTCTCTCACCTATACCTTTTAGTTGTCTCAAACCCTTTATATCCTTATCCTCTATGTAGCGGGCAATGTCTCTTATAGGTATTGTTATGGCCTTTATGGCAGCAGATGGCCCTATATCCTCCACAGAAATAAAAAGCTCAAAAAAATCCTTTTCCAGTTCGTTTTTAAAACCCACAAGGACGGGCTTTGGCTGTCTCTCTGTCTGGATGAATGAGATATAGAGAGACAGAGTATCGTCTTGATTTGATGTCCTTTTTAGCTCTTCAAGGAGATATGCAGGTATCAATATATCGTATCCAATACCATTTACCAAAAGGGTAATGCGGTCTTCATAGAATTTTTTTATCCTGCCCTGAAGGAACGAAATCAATTTATCTCCCCCTTATCTATCCTGTAGAATGCTGTTAATGCTACTGCAAGGGCATCAGCAGCGTGGAAAGACTCTATTCTATTGATGTTAAGGGAGTGCTGTATCATCTTCTTTATCTGACGTTTATCTGCATTGCCATAGCCTATCAAGGCATTTTTTATCTCCTTGGGTGTTACCTCTACGAGCTTGATATTATTGGTGGATACAATGAGGTATATAATCCCAAGGACACTGCCCAACAATATGCCTGCCCTTGGATAACGGACAAGTGAAAATACATTCTCTACTGCAATAATATCAGGCACAGTCTCTTTGATAAGGCTTATGACATCTCCATAAATCTGCAGCAGCCTTACAGAGATATGGTCTTTTTTATAGGTTTTGATGTATCCGCATTTAAGAAGGGTAGGGTGGTTATCATTGAATCTTATTAATCCAAAGCCAGTGCTTGCAAGACCGGGGTCTAATCCAAGGATAATCATCCATGCTCACTTGCCAGCAGCGATTCTCTCCATTTCTTCAGAGGATATATCGAAATTAGCATAGACCTTCTGGACATCATCAGAGTCTTCAAGGGCCTCCATAAGTTTTAACATAGTCTCAGCATTTTTTCCCTCAAGTTTTACAGATGTCTGGGGTATCATGCTAATCTCTGAGACCATATACTGCAACCCTTTTGAATCAAATACCTTTTTTACCTTTTCAAAATCTGCAGGGTCTGTTATTACCTCTATTACATTCTCATCTGATGTTACGTCCTCTGCGCCTGCCTCAAGGGCAATCTCCATTATCTCATCTTCATTCACTGCCTTTTTGTCAAAGGATATATAGCCTTTTTTATTAAAGAGCCATGACACGCATCCTGCCTCTCCCATATTTCCATTCATACGGGATAATATATGGCGTATCTCTGCAGTTGTTCTTTTTTTATTGTCTGTCAGGACCTCCACAAGTATGGCAACACCGCCTGGACCATAGCCTTCATATGTATATTCTTCATAGCTTTCACCTTCTATGGCCCCTATCCCCTTTTTAATAGCCCTGTCTATGTTGTCTTTGGGCATATTTTCTGACTTTGCCTGGGCAATAGCGAGCCTCAACCTTGCATTTGATTCTGGATTACCTCCACCTAAACGGGCAGCGGTTGTTATCTCTTTAATGAGCTTTGTAAATATCTTGCCTCTTTTTGCGTCTGCTGCACCTTTTTTGTGTTTTATGGAACTCCATTTACTATGTCCTGACATTAGGCCCCCTGATATTAGAAATGGTGGGCAGTATAGGATTCGAACCTACGACCTCTGGTATGTGAGACCAGCGCTCTAACCATCTGAGCTAACCGCCCTTATTGTTATTTTTATTATATCAGGATAAAAAAGTCAATAATATATAAGACCTTTGCAAGAAACTGCAAGAATATTGAAATTCATCTAAAATTTACTAAATCCATTCCATCCCCATTTTTTATTGACAAATCGTTCAATCAAAATTTACTATAACCAAAATCAGGGACCAAAATCAGGGAGGTGTGAGAAATGGAATTAAAAAAATGGCATAGTGAGAAGATAATTTTTCGAACAATCAAGGCGTTGGAGTCCAATTTTTTTAAGGCCGAATTCTTTTCAAACAGAGATAGCCTCTTAACGCAAATCTTAAAAGACATAAAACCAGGGGAAAAAATTGGTTTCGGGGGGTCTGTAACTATCAGGGAACTCGGTATTGTTGAAAGGTTAAAAGAACAAGATGCTATAGCCCTTGACCATTGGAAAGAGGGGTTAGAGCCTCATGAGATAGCAGAGATAAGGATGGCACAGCTTACTTCAGACCTATTCCTCACCAGCGCCAATGCAATAACAGAAAACGGGGAGATTGTGAATATAGATGGAATTGGGAATAGGGTAAATGCCATGACCTTCGGCCCAAAAAAGGTTATTATTGTGGCAGGGATAAATAAGATAGTTCCGGACATTGAAGCGGCTATTGACAGGATAAAAAGGGTTGCTGCGCCTATGAATGCAAAGAGGTTAAATCTGCCTCTACCATGCGCAGAAACAGGTCATTGTCATGATTGCAATTCAGATAAAAGGATATGTCGGATAATATCCATACTTGTTAAAAAGCCATCTCAGACTGATATATCCGTATATCTTATAAACGAAGAATTGGGTTACTAAAGAAAGGGGGTTCTATGAAGATCAAAAGGGCAATAATAAGTGTTTCTAATAAGGGAGGTCTTTCAGAGTTTGCTCATTTTCTCAAGGGTCAGGGCGTTGAGATACTCTCAACAGGCGGGACAAAAAAATACCTCGATTCTATAGGTGTTAACCCTATTGAGATAAGCAGTTATACAGGTTTTCCAGAGATTATGGACGGCAGGGTAAAGACACTGCATCCAAAGGTCCATGGCGGTATACTAAATCTGAGGGATAATAAAGAACATCAGAAGGCAATGGAGGAACACGATATAAAACATATAGATATGATTGTTGTTAATCTATATCCTTTTAAAGAGGTGGTAGAGAGGGGCTGCACATTTGCAGAGGCCATAGAGAATATAGATATAGGCGGCCCTTCCATGATCAGGGCTGCTGCAAAAAACTTTAAATATGTTACGGTAATAACAGACCCTGAGGATTATAATGAGGTAATGGATGTTATGAAGGCCAATAACGGGGAAACCACCGAACACCTCAGATTTAAGCTCGCAAAAAAGGTATTCCACTTGACCTATGACTATGATAAGGCTATATTTGATTACCTGTCCGGCGTCAGCCAATTACAGGATTATATTATAGATTGAGGTTTAGGATAATGAAGGTACTGGTAATAGGAAGCGGAGGAAGAGAACATGCCCTTGTATGGAAGCTCTCAAAATCAAGGGGCATTGATTCGATATTCTGTATACCCGGCAACGGCGGTATAGCAGATATTGCAGAGTGTATTGACAGAGATATAAATGACTTTGAAGGTCTTATCTCTTTCTCAAAAAAGGAGGGTATAGGGCTTGTAGTGGTAGGCCCTGAGAACCCCCTTGCAGAAGGTATAGTTGATGCATTCGACAAAGAGGGTATCCCAATATTTGGTCCTGTTAAAAAGGGTGCACAGATAGAGGCAAGTAAGATATTTGCCAAAAAACTAATGGACAAATATGGTGTCCCCACAGCCCCGTTTAAGACATTCCAAAGCTATGATGAGGCAGAGAGATACCTCACAACCCTGAGCCCCCCATATGTTATTAAGGCAGATGGTCTGTGCGCAGGGAAGGGTGCCTATGTTATATGGGATAAAAAGGAAGGGCACGGGGTTTTAAAAGACCTCATGATTAATCTCATCTATCAGGAATCCGGCAGCAGGGTTGTTATAGAGGAGTTTCTACCGGGTGTTGAGGCATCATATCTTTCTTTTACCGATGGTAAGACTACATTGCCCATGCTTGCATCGCAGGACCATAAACCCCTTCTGGATGATGATAAGGGGCCAAACACAGGTGGGATGGGTGCATATACTCCTATACCCTTTGTAGATGACCATATGGCTGAGATAATAAATAGAGATATTATGGATAAGACTATCCATGCCTTAAGGGATGAGGGCATTATCTATAAGGGCGTTCTTTACGGCGGGCTTATGTTAAAGGAAAATAGGCCATATGTAATAGAATTTAATGCACGCTTTGGGGACCCTGAGACACAGCCCATCCTTTTCAAGATGGAGAGTGATATACTGCCTATATTGATGGCGTGTTTAGATGGCTCATTGAATGAGGTTAATGCTATAAAGTGGAGAGAGGGCGTCTCTGTATGTGTTGTTATTGCCTCAAGGGGTTATCCCTATAAGCCTGAAAAGGGTTATGTAATAAATGGACTGGATGCATTAAAAGACAGAAAAGACATTATGGTATTCCATGCCGGGACAAAAAAAGACGGTAACAGATATATCACATCTGGCGGCAGGGTCCTTGGTGTTACGGCCATGGGCGAGACATATGCCGATGCAATAAAAAAGGCATACGATGCAGTATCATGTATAGATTTTGAGGGTATGCAATACAGAAAAGATATAGGTGCTAAGGCATTAAAGTAAAAAGAGGAGGACATATGGGTAAGACATACAATATAGCAACAATCCCTGGCGACGGCACAGGCCCAGAGGTTCTGAGAGAGGGTATAAAGGTTATAGATGCTGTATCAAAAAAGATAGGATTTACAGTTAAGTATACCTCATATGATTTAGGTGGTGAGAGGTATCTAAAGACCGGGGAGGTCCTCCCTGATTCAACCCTTGATGAATTGAGAGGTTATGATGCCATATATCTGGGTGCAATTGGCCATCCAGATGTTAAGCCCGGCATACTGGAGAAAGGGATACTTTTAAGGACAAGGTTTGAACTTGACCAATATATAAACTTGAGACCCGTTAAACTCTATGAGGGCGTTGAAACACCTCTGAGAAATAAAGGCCCAGATGATATAGATTTTGTGGTAATAAGGGAGAATACAGAAGGTCTATATACAGGAGCCGGTGGATTCTTAAAGAAGGGGACAAAGGACGAGGTAGCCATCCAGGAGTCCATCAATACAAGAAAAGGCGTTGAGAGGTGTATCCGTTTTGCCTTTGAATATACAAGGAATCGCAATAAACAGAAAAAACTGACCTTATGCGCAAAGACCAATGTCTTAACTTATGCCTCTGACCTCTGGGCAAGGACATTCTATGAGGTGGCAGAGGAGTATCCTGATGTAAAGACAGACTATGCCCATGTAGATGCAACATGCATGTGGATGGTAAAGAATCCTGAATGGTTTGATGTTATAGTTACCGATAACCTTTTTGGCGATATTATTACCGACCTCGGGGCAATAATACAAGGTGGGCTCGGGATCGCAGCAGGAGGAAATATTAACCCTGAGGGTGTATCAATGTTTGAACCTATGGGTGGTTCAGCGCCTAAATATACGGGCAAAAATGTCATAAATCCCCTTGCAGCTATTATGGCTGGTGGCATGATGCTTGACTTTCTGGGCGAAAAGACAGGCTTTATAGAGATAGAAAATGCTGTAAAAAAGGCTTTAAAAAACGACATAAAGTCCCTTGATGCAGGAAAGATGGGCTATGGCACAAAGGAGGTAGGTGACTTAATCGTAAGCTACATCAATAGATAAAAGACCTCTGTAAAACTATGCAAAGCCTTTAATAAGAAATCTAAATGGTTTAGGATATATTTTTTAATTTTTTACTTAAAGTATTTCTGTTAATACCAAGCAATTTAGAGGCTTTTGAGATATTGTTATTAGAGATTTCCATAGCGGTCTTTATAAATATTTTTTCTATGTAATTCTGAATAGTTAGGAGTATATTCTCTTTTTGATTTGTGTTTGTTGAAAGAAGGCTGATAGCTATGTCATCGAGCTTTATCTCAAAGGAATTATAAAGCCTTGTTTTGTCTATTTTGTTATTAAGGTTATTCATAAATAAAAATAGTAATGCACTGCACTTACATATAAAATTTTTTAGATTGTCACAGGAGATATGATATTCTAAGAAAGGTTAAGGAGTTTGTCAAGTCTTTTTAAGAAGACAATCTTAAATTTTAGTTGACAAAGAAAACCATTAAATTATATTTATAGTCTATTGTATACAGTATACAAAATTACGGATTAAAAAATATTGTTAATACCGAGTTTTTTAGGGGGGCATCAATGAAGATAGAAAAAATAGACCACATATGTTTTGCTGTTAAAGACCTGGAAGAGACTAAAAAGGTCTATAAAGAACATTTTGGGTTAGTGCCTTTTTGTGAATATGTTGCAGAGTCAGAGAAGATTAAAGTGGCAAGGTATTATATAGGTGAGGTTGCTGTTGAATTTATGGAGTCTACATCACCGGATGGTGAAGTAGCTAAATTCATTGCCAAAAGGGGGGAAGGTGCATTCCTGATATCCTATAAAGTGGATGACCTAACAAAGGCAATGAAGGAGTTGAGAGAAAAGAATGTAAAATTGATAGATGAGAAACCAAGGGAGCTATTTGGGACAAGATATGCCTTTGTCCATCATCCAAATAAGCTCCACGGGGTGCTTACAGAACTCCTTGAAGGTGATTTTGATATAAATAAGTAGTTGGTTGGTATTTTTTTAATTAAGTTAATATTAAAAGGCCAGTGTAAGTGTTATTGAGACATGGGGAATAGTTTGAAGACCATTATAAAGTTATATGAAATTATGCAAAAATAAAAAGGCCTTAAATTAAGAAAATAAAGGGAAGGAGAAAACTTATGAAGGTATTGGTAGTCGGTGGAACAGGTGGTATGGGTCAGGGGGTTGCAAGGGACCTTATAAAGCAGGCCCAGATTCAAAACGTTGTCCTCGGGGATATAAATGTTGACCCTGCAAGGGTACAGGAGAAACTCAGGGCAAGTGAAAAGATTGCTTTGAGATTGCTCGATGTTAATGACCATAATGGGCTTGTTGAGGCGATAAAAGGTGTCGATGTTGTTGTTAACTGTGCAGGCCCGTTCTACAAAACTGCTGTTGCTGTTGCTAAGGCTGCTGTTGAGGCAAGGGTAAACTATATAGATATTTGTGATGATTATGAGGCAGCAGAGATACTTTTTGCATCTGATATTGATGGAAAGGCCAGAGAGGCAGGGATCACAGTCCTTACGGGAATGGGTTCAGACCCTGGGACGAATAATGTTCTGGTTAAGTGGTATGCCAATAAACTCGATACTGTGGATGAGGTGTATCTATATTGGGTAGTAAGTATAGCAGAGCTTGCAGGCGCGGCATGGGATCATAGCCTTCATATGGTTCTCGGCAAAATCCCTCAATTTATAGATGGAAAGATAGAATATGTAGATGGTGGGAGCGGCGAGGAGACTGAGAGATTCCTTGATCCCCTTGGAGAGTGTCTTATAAGTTATGTAGGGCATCCCCAGCCACTCACTATACCAAGATATATAAGAGGTGTAAAAAAGGTAGTAATAAAAGGTGCACTTATACCACTATGGGTAGACCGTCTTATAAAAGAACAAAGGGATACAGGTTTTCTAAGCAAAGACCCCATTGAAGTGAAAGGTCAGAAGATTGTCCCATATGATTTGACTCTAAAGCTATGGGATTCCATACCAAAAGGAAGAGATAATGGCCCCCAGGCCTCAGGCCTAAAGGTTATTGTAAAAGGGACAAGGGGAGGAGACCAGGTAACATATACAGCAGATATAGTGGGAAGGATGGCCCCAGGAACCGGATTGCCTGCCTCTATTGCAGCCTTGATGTTTAGTGCCGGTGAAATAAAAGAAAAAGGCGTAGTTGCCCCGGAAGGTTGTATAAATCCAGATAAATTCCTTGCAGAATTAATAAAAAGAGGGGCAAGGATACATCAAACAGAGACTGTAAGGTCTATGTTAAAGGTTGAATAATTAAGCTTTTTAAATTAGACAATAAAGGAGGGATTTATTATGAAGGATGCACAGAGATTAAATATAACAAAGAGCCTTGCCCTTTATGAGGAGGCAAAGACCCTTGTCCCTGGTGGTGTTCTTGGTGCAAGAAAGCCAACAGATTTCATAATGGGGGAATATCCTATTTTCCTTGAATATGGTAAGGGGTGCAGGCTCATAGATGTAGACGGCAATGAATATATAGACTTTTTGTGCGGATACGGGCCAATAATACTTGGATACAGAGAGGAAGAGGTAGATGATGCAGTAATAAAACAGATAAAAGAAAAAGGGTTCTGCTTTTCATTGACCCAGCCATACCAGAATGAACTGGCAAAAAAGCTAAATAAATTAATACCTTCTGCAGAGTTAAGCATATTTCTTAAGACAGGTTCTGATGCCACAACTGCAAGTATCCGTATTGCAAGGGCTTATACAAATAAAATAAAGGTAATGCGTTGTGGATACCATGGGTGGCATGACTGGTGCGTTGAGATGAAGGGTGGTATCCCCCAGAAATATTATGAGGATGTCTTTGAATTCCATTATAATGATTTGGAATCCCTTGAAAAACTCATGGCCGTTCATGGCAATGAGACAGCCGCCATTATAATGACACCTTTTGGGCATCATCTACATCAAAAAATGCAGACCCCAAAACCAGGTTTCTTAGAGGGTGTCCGTGCACTGGCAGACAAATATGGTGCAGTTTTAATCTTCGATGAGGTCAGGACATGCTTCAGGTTGAGGATGGGTGGTGCACAAGAGCTATACGGTGTGAAGCCAGATCTTACAGTCCTTGGTAAAGGGATGGCAAATGGATATGCCATAAGTGTTGTCACTGGAAAGCATGATGTTATGATGGCAGCAGCCTCAAAACTATTTATATCATCAACCTTTTTCCCCAATAGCGATGGATATATTGCAGCATTAAAAACTATTGAAATCCTTGAGAGAGAAAAGGTTATTGAGAATATATGGGAAAAAGGAGAAAGATTCCTGGGTAAAGTTCAGAAAGTATTGGATAAATATGATACAGGGGCTGAGCTTTCCGGGGTTGCACCTATGTTTTTTATAACCTTTGAAAGGGGTGACGCTGATACAAAGCGTGCAAAACGAACTGAATTTTATACACAGATGATTAGAAGAGGTTTTTTCTTTACACCTCATCACCATGCATATATCTCTTATCGCCATACAGAGGAGGATTTGGACCTCACTGTTAAGGCAATAGATGAATCAATGGAGTGTGTTAAAGAAAAATTCGACAAATAAGATCTTTGAAAATGGCAATAATCTGGGGTGTATCGCCATTTTCTTCTAAAGACTACAAGAGGGCATGAAAATCAAGGGGGGGTATGCAAGCCCCCCTTGATAAAAATCTATTTGTTCTGATAAGAAATATTATGTTAACTTTTAGATTATATCCTTTTTGCCTTTATCTGGGAGACCTCCTTTTCAGTCAAAAATCTGTATTGCCCTGGTTCGAGCCTACCCAATTTAATATTACCGATACGAACCCTAACAAGCTTTAAAACTGGATGATGTATGGCAATACACATATTCCTTATCATCCTGTTTTTTCCCTCTTTAACAATGAAGGAATACCAGTTATTTTTTAGTGATGACCTCAAAAACTCCACACGCTCAGCCCTGCAGAGTGAACCATCAATGAGTATCCCTTTTCGTAGACGCATAATATCTTCCCTTTCTAGTCTACCTTTGACCTTAACATAGTATTCCTTTTCTATCTCGTATCTTGGATGCATAATAATATTTGCAAATTCTCCATCGTTTGTGAAAAGAATCAATCCCTCTGAATTATAATCAAGCCTCCCCACCGGGAAAAGCTTTCCTTCCACATCTATTAAGTTTCTTGCAATCTTCCTCCTTTTATCGTCTTTTAAATCTGATATGTATTGGACCGGTTTATTTAAGGCTATATAGACAAATTTTATATCTTCTTTTATCCTTACATCGTCGAGTAAAACAACATCTTTTTTGTAATCTATATCAACAGATGGGTCTAATACCACGTTATTATTGACTTTTATTCTGCCAGACCTGATTATGTCTTCTGCCTTTCTCCTTGATGCAATACCACAATCAGAAATAAATTTAGATAATCTCATAATCTTGGGATAGGATTCGATAGATGTCTTTTAGAATTTTGTTTATATGTTCTTTATTTGATAAAATCATAAAAACAGAATAAAAAGTTTTGAATTTTTCAAATATTAAGATTGCTATAAAATTATCGTAAATTATATTGTATCTGTCTTCCCCCCCTTCCTGGATAGCCATATCTTAAAGCCCTTACAGCTCTATCAGATTCATATTGACTCCCTGAATATGCCTTTTCAATTAACTGAGACTGCCTATCCCATCTATCAGCATATCTCTGTTCCCAGAGTCTTCGACTTAACATTTCAGCCTCTCTTGCTTCAAATTCAGCGCTTTCTCTTAATTTTCTATAACGGGTATCTCTATCCTCTTTGTAATCTAAAAAGACCCTTTTTCTATCTGTCCTTCTCATTTCATTTAAAAATTTTTTATAATCCCTTGCCTCAATATCGTTCAAATATAGCTCATTGTCATTTCTTACAACACTTATCTTTTCATCACATAAAACATTGGTAGGTAATAACATTAAAAACAAAATGATTATATATAATATTTTCATTTTAACCCCCCTAATCTCTATAAAGTTCTATCGTCGGCTGTCTTTCTATAACAGTTTTCACTGGTCTTAATCTTATTTTTTCATCGATCTTTTTTCTTACAACTTTAATATCGGCAAATTCTTTACCATAAGTAGAATCAAGAAAAATTTCAATAAAGATATCTTTTTCATCGTTTAGGTCCAATATAATCTCTTTTTTTATCTCCTTTTTTAGAGAAATTATCTCAAGCTCATTATCGTAAAGGGTTGGTACAAAAGACACAAGTATCCTCTTTATCCCTTTTGATAAGGCCTTTTCATAAACATCGCCTTTTTGTATGTCTCTTATCATTTCATCGTTTACCTTGACGTTTATATCGCTCGGGCTGATTCTGTTAAATTTCAATTTAGTATTGGTAAATTTGTATCTAAAGTTCAACTCTCTTTCTGATTCAAGCCTTATAATCTCTCTCTGCTCGTCTGCATCGGGTAAATAGTCTTTTATGTTCATTATAAACTTATAATCTACAAATTCTTTTTCTTTAAAAGGCTTATAAGGTTTTATAATCCTCGAAATACTATTTTTGTAATCCTTTACAGAAATGTCATATTTAACAGATTTATCCTCCCAATTCTTATTCACGAGAAATAATTTTACCATTAAATTGTCGTTCTTAATTTTATAAATACCCGTTAAGACAACATCTATGTTGAATTGCTCCATTTTTTTCTTTAGATCATAGATAAGTTCCTGTTTTGACCTGTCAATGTCTGGATAAAAGTAGTGGTCCTGATAGTTTATATATTCTTTTAAAACAGTGGTATCAACGGAAAACCTCTTTTTCTCTTTCAAGATACTCAGGATCTCTTCTTTTATGGCCTCTGAAAATTCGGTGATATTATTTTTTTCATCATAGATATTATCTATGTATATCCTTATCTGCCTGTGGTTTTCGTAAGGTACCGTAATTTCGTTTATGGCTGTGTATATAAGGGGAAATAACTGGGGTTGTGAATATGTAAGCCTTTTTATTAGTACAAAATCGCCCTTGCCTGCCTCTATCCTTGAATTGATTATATGACAAACACTATTATTTTCGTTTATTTTAGCTACAACGCATCTACCGATTTCATCCACCATATTGGGCATATCATTTTTTTTGAATATGGGAAGGATGTCGCCTATAATGATTCCGAAATTTTTACCAGCATTTATAATTATATATCCATCAGTGGCGACATATAATTGATTATCCTTTGTGCCTATAATTGTGCCTTTTAAAATTTCGCTGTATGAATTTACTGGAGAAAAGACTACAAAAAAAACTGTTAGAATAACAATTAAAATTGCATATTTTTTCACCTTTACCCCCTATCTACTGATATTACTATACAAATTTTTAATTATCTTTGGGGTAACAAATATCAGAAGTTCTGTCTTTTTATCTGTTCTTGTTTCTTTTTTAAACAGCCACCCTAAAAGAGGAATTTTACTGAAAAAAGGTACACCGGATTCAGAGTTACCGTCTTCTATCTCATATATTCCGCCCAGCACTGCGGTCTCACCGTCTTTTACTATCAGTTCCGTTGAGGCCTCTTTTTTGTCAATAGGTATACCTGCTGCAACTGCAGCAAGAGGCCTATCCTTTGTGGCCTTTATCTTTAATTTTATATTGTTGTCCTTTGTTACCTGTGGCGTTACCTCCAAGGACAGAACAGCATCTTTTAATTCTGTTTGGGTTCCCTGCTGAGATACTGTTTGATAGGGAATCTGCTGCCCCTGTTTTATAATGGCCGGTTTGTTATCAGAGGTGATTATCTTGGGATTCGAGATGATTCTACCCTTTCCAGAGCTTTCAAGTGCAGAAAGTTGTAAATCGAGTTTGAAAGTGTCAAAAACAGACCCTATAAAAATACCGAATGTTCCACCTGAACCTGCCGTCACTGCAGCGGGGAGATTAACATTATAAGGAAAATCTGCCCTATTACCGCTTGAATCCATCCTGACCCCTGTCTGACCTGTTGGTGATGTGTACGACGTGGCCCCTGATGATGCCCCATAGCTTTTACTTGCCCCTAGTTCAAGTTTTTTGTGCCCTATATCACTGCTATATGAAGCACCCCATTGGACACCCAGTTCCTTTGAGAAATCTGAATTCGCCTGGACAATACGAGCCTCAATCTGAACCTGAGGTGGTGGAAAATCATGCTCTTTTATCATCCTCTTAATCAGTTCCACATTCTCTTTTGTATCTTTCACGATTATTGCATTGCTCCATGCAACAGGTGTTACAGTGCCGTATTCAGATAAAAGTCCTTTTTGCTGGGCCATGGTGGCGCCTGTTGCTGTTCCTGTTACCTCACCCCTTATAACCTTTACAGCATCTGCAGCTGTTGTATAGTTTAGAAAGATGGTTTCTGTTAAAAATTCTTCACCTTGTTTTAATCTTTCCAATCTTTCCCTTTGCACAGCTGCTCTATCATCTGCATCTCGCTTCTTTTCCTCGAGTGATTTTTTAAGTGTAACAATCCTTATTACATTCCCCTCTTCATATTTTGCCAGGTCTTTATTTTTTACAATTACATCCAATGCCTCTTCCATTGAAACATTATCGAGTTTCATAGTTATTGTTTTATCTTTAAGTTCTTTTACATCATCACCTATTATTATATTTTTCCCCATTACCTCAGCGAGACTCCTTAAGACATTTCTTACATCTGCATCCACAAAATCAAAGGACATCTTCTGTGGCTTTTTTATAATGGGTTGGCCTGAACATATTATTGGACACATTAAAACCAATAAAAATATTACTAAACATATCTTTCTCATAATTACATCCCTTCCTTTTTTCTTGGGATATCTAAAGTAAAGGTCCTTATTTCCCCTTTAAGTTTATATCCTAAAACAATATTGCCATCAAGGATATCTACAATCCACAGATTCTTATTGAGATAGTCTCCTTTTCTAAATAATATCCCCCTACCCTGCATGTCCTCCATCATGGCGATTCTGGCATTGCTGGACTTTAAAATCCCCACAAGTTTGAGCTCTTCAAGTTCATAACCCTCTTTTAAAGATTTTCTTGCTTTATTAGCCTGTATTGATTTCTGAAGTTTTGAAAAAAACATGGATTCAAAGGGGTCCCTTCTGTTAGTTGCAGTATAAGTAAAATCGCCTATATTGAATTTTGGAGGCGCCTCAGGCTTTTTCTGTTCAGGTTTTGGCTGTGGTTGTGGCTGTGGTTTAGGGTCAGCGCTATATGTTAAAGGGCAAATAAGTAAAAAGGTTAGGACAAAAAACAAAAAGTAACGGGCGGCTTTTAATAATTGTCGATTCTCAATTTTCCATGTTTGTTTAAAAATCTGTCTCACCATCTTACCTTTTTACCTTCTTACCTTACCCATTTCTATTTCTTTGGCGGCGCAGGTGGCTTTTTTGCATCCTTTTTGGGTTGTTCTTTCATATATACATAGGTCTTAGCCACACACTCTCCGCTCAGCGTTAATCTACCGGGGGTGCTCTTTGGGTCAGGCGCCATCTTAAAGCTTGTAATAGTCATAATCCTTTCAAGCCTTCTTATACCATCAAAAAAATATGCCACATTATGAAATGGGGCATTATATTTTATCACAAAAGGTAGTTCTGCGTAGAATTCTTTGCTTTGAACTGGTTTTGGTTCAAAATATGTAATCTTTAACCTTGTTTCTGTTCCGAGATTGGTAACGTTCCTTAAAAGATTTGGTATATCCTTATGTTCAGGCAATTGTTTCAGAGATTCCTGATATAATGCGCTAATCCGCTCAAATTCCTGACGATATTTATTCATATTGTTTTTTATGAAAACCATCCTGTCGAGTTCCTTCTTTAGCTCCTGATATTCCTTATTTAATTTATCTTTTTCCTCAAGCTGAGGACTTAAAATCAAAAAAAAGCATAAAGCAAATATACCGATATTGAAGACGAGAGAGAAGATAAGTTTATATACCTTAGGTATCTTTATAATCTTCTTCTCTATCGCCTTAAGATTAATCTCTGGTTTTTTCAAAGCGCAATCTCACCCTGTATAATAAATTTTTTCACTGTTACATTGGTTAATTTGTCTGTTTCATCTGTGACATTTAATAATTCTATATTTCTCATATATGGTATCTTTGCCAGTTTTTCCATTAAATCAGAGATAGACTCATTTTCGAGTGATACGCCCTCAATCTGGAATTTTTCATCTGTCTTGTTGAAATTTCTAAACCATACATTATCTTTAACGATATTAGTTAGGTCAAAGAGTATCCTTGCCGAAAGTGCCCTACCCTCTTTTATGGTATCTATAGCCTTCATCCTCCTCTCTATCTCTTTTTTCTGTTGCTCCATGGCAAGGAATTCCTTATAGATTTTCTGAAGGCTTGCTATCTCATTTTTTGTATTCTGGATTAATTTTTTCTGCTCTGTAATATCTAAATGATTTTTGTAATAAAATCCGCCAACTGCAATAAAACATAGAAAAGTTATGAAAATAAAAAGGTATAAATCCTCTTTAAATACGGTTTTTTCAGTCTGGCTTGGGATTAAATTTATCTTTATCATCTCGCTACATCGTCAATTCTTGTTGAAAGATGCATGGATATGGAGTTAAAATCTCGATATTGATTATAAACATCGGTGCGCAAAACCTCACCGCCGCCTACAAGAATAAAAGGGTCTATCATCTCTATGTCTATATTTGTATCGTCATATATCTTTTCCTTGAGCCCTGCAAGAAGGGAGCATCCCCCGGTAAGATAAATCTTGTTAATACTTTCATTTGGTTTTGTAGATAGATAGAAGTTGATTGTCTTATTAATCTCGGAAGAGATATTAAAAATAAAATCCTCAAAGAGATATGAAATCTCAGGGTCTGCAGTAATCTTCTTTTGTTCAGCCTCTTCAAAGCTGATTTTCACTGTCTTTTCTATCTGTTCTGTAAGATATCTGCCACCAAGCATTATCTCTCTTGTAAACTCAATATTTTCACCCTTTACAACAGCCATATTCATTGTTGATGCCCCTATATCAACAATCAAAATAGAGGAATCATGGATGCCGTATATCTGTTCTACAATGTTTATAAGGGTTAATATGTCTACATCAAGTAGAACAAGGTTTAAGCCTGCCATCCTAAATGTATTTATGAAACCCTCTACTATCTCCTTTTTTGCTGCTACTATTAAGACATTAACAAAATTTTCATCCTCCTGATCTATACCTAATATATGAAAACTATAATTAATCTCCCTTAAAGGAAATGGTATAGAGTTTTCTATCTCAGCCTCTATTAAAGTCGTATCCTCAAATATTAACCTGGTAGATTTTTCTATTTTTATACCCTTTTCTTCAAAAATTGGCAGCCTTGCCTTCTTTGTAATAACGCTATAGCTTGATAATGCACAGGCAGCAATACTGCTTTTTATACCATTAGCCGTAATGATATTCTTAATCTCATTTGCAACAAAATTAATATCTATTATATTTCCCTCGCTTAGCAGGTTTTCTTTATATGATTTCTTTGCAAGATGGGATAATGTATAGCCTTCTTTAGTCTTTTTAAGGACGCTCAACTTAATAGCAGATGTCCCTATATCAACACCTATTAACTCCCCTGTCCTGCTTAAGCCAATCTTGCTCAATATCTGCACCTTTGATGGGAGTTTTAGGCCTTTTTCCCCTTTTTTCTTTTTCTTCTTGGTTTCTTCTACCAAATCTGGAGTGGGAGTTGGTGCTGTTGAGCCTGAAGATAAGTTTGATTCTTGCATATTCCTTTCTGAATCTTTACTTTGCGATAATTCTTCTTGATATGTTTCTGAATGACTTACTTTATCTTCTTGGGCCTGTCTCAAGATACCTTCTCCTGATTTTTCATCACCATCAACTACTTTTTCCTGTCTTTCATCTTTTATACTCAAATCAAATACCTTTGCCTGGATATCCTTTTTTGTTTCTGGCACAAAACCTTCTTTGAATATTTGTATTTCTGAAGACCCAGAAACAAGCTGACGGTATATATATGCATAAGCCACCATTACAATCGGAACCGTAATAAATAGCCCTATACAAAATGGAAGTGCGCCCAGAAAATTCAATAATGTGGCTATAATACCAAATATAAAAAGATTCCCGGTATTATCTCTGGTGATGTTAAAGCTACTTTTTAGGGCCTCTATTGGGCCAACCCCCTTATCAACTATAAAATAAAAATTGAAAGATAATCTTATAGCCATTATTATGCCCGGAATAATAAGAAGCATAAGACCTAAGGCTACAATTGCAGCGAAGAGTATAGAGCTGATGATATATTTTAATAAAAGAGGTGCACAGGAAAATAAATCAGTAATCTGTGGCTTTTCATTATCCACAAATTTTAGCGATATCCTTAAAAGCCCCATGGTCACTATTAGATTTACCAAATAAAAGCCAATTGTAATTAATGCAACCACGAGAACAAGGATAAGGTTTCCTTTGGCCGGTCTTAGGACAAATTTATTTAGCGCCTCGGGTATTAATTGAAAAATACCAGAGATTACAAGGATTCCAATAAAAAAGGCCAGGTTTTTTTTAGTTGTATCCCAGCCAAATCTGATTGCTTCGTTTCTGTCAAATGTCATAATAACCCTTGCTAACCCCTATAAATACAGCATTTTGTTTATTTGATACATTTTATTTTAAAAAAATACAAGTATTTTTTGTTAAAAAAATTTAAAATTTTTATACCCTTATCCGTATTTTATATCTTAATATGCCCCCCTTGCACTTAAAATTGCCCTGAAAGTTTTAATAATTATAACAATATCAAGCCACATGGACCAGTTTAGCAAATAAAAATAATCAAGTCTTACCCTTTCTTCGTATTTGATTTCACTTCTTCCGCTTACCTGCCACAGACCTGTCATGCCAGGCCTTATGTGGTTATATATTTCTCTGTATTCATTATAATAACGTTCAATGGCGCTTTTTTCATCAGGCCTTGGACCTACAATTGACATATCACCTTTTAACACATTTATGAATTGGGGCAGTTCATCAAGGGAGGTTTTTCTGAGTATTCTACCTGTTTTCGTAATTCTCGGGTCATTCTCTAACTTGTTTCTTTCTTCAATCTCTTTGGCAGCATCAGGGTTTTTCGCAAGAAAATCATTTAACTCTGACTCACCCTCTGCCTTCATGGTTCTGAATTTATACATCTCAAATTCACGGAGATTTTTTCCACATCTTTTGTGTTTAAAAAATACTGGTCCATCTGAATCTAATTTTATTAATACAGATATGATTACAAAAAGGGGTGAAAAAACAATAAGGCCGATTATTGAAAAAAGGATATCAAAACCTCTTTTTATAAGCGTTTTTTGGATTGAAAGCAGGCCTTTTGATACTGTTATAAGGGCAATATTATTGTTTAAAAAGGTCTTAACTTCTGTATTCATAAAAGAAAGTCCTGGTATTTCCGATACTAAAATAAAATTTTTAACATAGGGCTTTATTGTCTTAACTGTTTCTTCATCTAAAGAACTGATAGGCACAAAGCATACTTCAACCTGTTTTTCTTTAATATTATTAGCATTAAGAGAATCTATGGAATCTATTATCCTCAACCCCGAATACCATTCTTTATTTATTGCCGATATGGTCACTTCTGATGTCTTTTTATCTTTATTATTAACAATATAAGCAGGTTTCTGTAAACTATTGATCTTATATATTATATATTTCAAAACAGCCCTGAATAGAGGCATTAAAAACAGCATATAGATAAAGGATAGTGTTATTATAATACGGGAGACCTCTTCGCCACCTTTTTGAAGTGAGATCACCATCCATACTATTAGAAATGAAATGGAAAGGCTCTTAATAAAAGTTAAAAGCTCATCCCAGAAATTTATAACAAGACCGTATCCCCTGTAATATGCAATTAAAACAACGATTATTAAAACCATCCAGAATTTATAAATATATGTGGACAACCCGTGACTTAAAGGAACAAGATTCATAAATAAACCGATGAAAGGTCTTGTATAAAAGGCAAGGATAATGGAAAAATATATTACAAAAACATCTAATGCTAACAATAGAAAATCAGGATAGAGTTTTTTTATCTTCATGAGAATTTTGTCTTTAAAACTGGTATTTTATCATAATTTACTCCGAGTTTATAACCTGAATACTTAAAAATAGCCTCTATCATAGCATAGATTAACCAGTGGGATGCATTATGTTTTATGAGATATTTAATTTCTTCTATTAAGAATTTTACGCCTTCTTTATCTGATTTAGCCAGCTCAAGAAACCATCCATTCTTTTTAAAGGAAACCCCTGCCTGAAAATATCTTTTAAATTGCTGCCTGCACGTGTAATTATGGGAATGGATTATTTTTGCCTCGGGCACATAGGCAATCTTATACCCTCTTTGCATAAGTTTTGCTGCAAACAACATATCCTCAAACATGAGCAGGTTTTCAGGAAATCCATTAATCTCTTCAAATATATCCCTTCTTACGCAAGAAAAGGCATTACTGAAAAAAAATGCCTTTATCCCCATTTTCTTTACATCTTCCATACCTTTCATCAATGGTGTATCGTGATAGTTGTATAACCTTGCAAACCTTTCGGTAGGTTTTGCCGATTCTTGAGGAATTTGCCTGCCATAAGATGCAGCGATTTTATTTTTTGAATTATCTTCGGAAGTTATTTCAACAGGCTCTATTAGTTTCTCAAAGGCATATTTATTAAAAGGTATGGCATCCTGGGTCATAAACACTAATATATCCCCTTCTGCCAGAGCTACACCCAGATTTCTTGCCCTTCCATGATTAAACGCCTCTTTTTCTATAGAGACCACTTTTGCCCCGAATGTCTTTGAAATCTTAACAGTATTATCCGTGGAAGACGAATCAACTATGATGATTTCACAGGGCAAAGTCTGAGATTTAAGAGAAATAAATTGTTTTTCTAAAAATTTTCCTGCATTAAACGTGGGTATAATAACGCTAATCATAAAGAAATTTTTTAATTTTTGTTCTTAAAACACCTTTTCCTAATACTGGGTTCATCATCTTTAGCAAATACTTATTATCTACTTTTCTCGTTTTTAGAATAAATTTCCGTTTTTTTAGCATTATGGGCATTAAAATAATAGCAGAGCCTATTGCCCTGAAATAGAGTTTCAACTGCCTGTGTTTTATACAAAAATATAAAAATTCCATAAATATTGAAATTAAAACTTCAGGTAGACAATAGATTAAAATACTCAATGGAATACTTTTTATTTTCAAAAGATAACTGTTTCTCATTGTATAAAAAGTTTCAGTATAGCTATGACGTTTAATGGAGGATCTAACCTTGTGATAAACTATTGCATCAGGGATATATAATACCTTCCATCCTGCAAGCTGTATCCTGAAATTAAAATCAGTATCCTCATGTATAAGAAAAAAATCTTCATCGAGAAAGCCTATTTCCTCTATCATTTTTTTACGATATAAAACTGCTGCAGCACATGCCCCAAAAACATACTCTTTTTTAGAAAATTTG
>JAKPCK010000061.1 GCA_029553295.1 Deltaproteobacteria bacterium
TAGCGTCTTGAGATGAGCTGGAAGAACAGGTGTGCCCCGTGGCGGTCGATGGGGATGTAGCCGATCTCGTCGATAATCAGCAGTTTTGCCTGGCAGTAGAACTTGAGCCGTTCCTCGATGCGGTTCTCGGCATAGGCCCTGTGAGATGGTCAACTTTTTTTAGACAGCCTCCAGTGTTTTTTAAGTGGTTTTGCCGCTCATAATGTACCCTTAATCTTTAGTAATGATTCATAGTAAACTTCATCCGGTGTTCTGCCGTTTAAGCCCTGATGAGGCCTCCATGTATTGTATTTATCAATAAAGCGCGCAATCTCCCTTCTTGCATGGCTTATTGATTCATAAGCCTTGAGATATACCTCCTGGTATTTGAGGGTTTTCCAGAAACGCTCAATAAATATGTTGTCCATCCAGCGGTTCCGTCCATCCATACTTATCTTGATATTGTTCCTTAATAGAATGTCTATAAATTCAAGGGAGGTAAACTGGCTCCCCTGGTCCGTATTGAATATGTCAGGTTTCCCATATTTATATATCGCCTCCTCAAGGGCCTCTATGCAAAAGGAGACATCAAGGGTATTGGATAACCTGAAGGACAGTATCTTTCTACTTGCCCAGTCCATAATGGCCACAAGGTAACAGAAACCTCTTGCCATGGGTATATACGTTATATCCGAGCACCATACCTCATTGGCCCTCGTTATATTGATATTCTTAAGAAGATATGGATACACCTTATGTCCTGGATGGGGTTCAGAGAGGCGGGGTTTCTTATAGAGGACCTTATAATACTCCCCAAAATTTGGACAGGGTAATTTGGTGGATGGTATCCGGAGATGGTCACTCATAGAGAGGGGAGAAAAGCAGATGAGCAGGTCAACAAAATCAAGAGATGCTACATTCAAGGCGAGGGTAGCCCTTGAGGCAGTGAGGGGAGAGAAGACCATAAGCCAGATTGCGAGTGAATATGGAGTCCATCCCAACCAGATAGGTCAGTGGAAAAAGAAGTTGCTTGAGGAGTTGCCCTCTCTTTTTTCAGATGGAAGGAAAAAGAGAGACAAATCCCAGGAAGAGCTTGAATCAGAGCTATATCGTCAGATAGGACAATTGAAGGTGGAGCTGGAATGGCTTAAAAAAAAGTCCCAGATACTGGAGTTAAGGAGAAAAGGGCATTGATTGAAAATATAGAGATACCCATTGCGAGGCAGTGTGAACTCCTTGGCATATCCAGGTCGGGCTATTATTATCATCCAAGACCAATAAGCCCTTTAAATCTCCATCTCATGAACTTAATAGACGAGCAGTATACAAGAATGCCTTTCTATGGTGTGAACAGGATGACGGCTTATCTTGTAAGACAGGGATACAATGTAAATGCAAAAAGGGTCAGAAGGCTTATGAGGATTATGGGTCTTGAGGCCATATATCCCAGAAGGAGATTGAGTGTAAGCTCTCAAGAACATTTAAAATATCCCTACCTTCTAAAAGGTCTTGAGATAGATCATCCTGATCAAGTCTTATCTTTCGACATAACATACATCAGAATGGCAAAGGGTTTTTTATATCTTGTTGCCATAATGGACTGGTACAGCCGGTATGTATTGTCATGGAAATTATCCAACACTCTGGATGTTTCCTTCTGCATTGAGGCTATGGACGATGCATTATCCATATCGACACCGGGGATTTTTAATTCCGATCAGGGGTCTCAATTCACAAGCAAGGAATGGATCGAGATGCTCAAGTCCCACAATATCCAGATAAGCATGGATTCAAGAGGCAGGGTATTTGACAATATCTTCATTGAAAGGCTCTGGCGGTCTGTGAAATACGAGGAGGTCTATATCAATAACTATGAGACGGTAAAAGATGCCATGAGGGGTCTCACCAGGTATTTCAGGCTTTATAATCACGAGAGGCTTCACGAGTCGCTCGGTTATAGGACGCCTTACGAGGTATATTACCGGCTGTGAGAGGAGGAAGATTAACATTGCCTCCCAAAACTAAACATACGAGGGGCTCTCAGGGTAATCCACCAAATACCCCCTTAATTTTTGTCTTGACTTTGGGGAGGGGTTCAATAATCATCCCCATAAGGGGCTTAAGATGTTATCCCCGAGGGAGTTCGTGATGATGCAAAATAAGTTAGGGGGGTGTCCGGTTTGATGGGGGCAACTCCAATCAGCTTTTTTAAAATGACCGAGCTCAAAAATAGCCTATTAATCTAATGGAGGGGAAATAAGCATGAAGTCGCTTAACTCAAAACAGGTTAAAATCTTAATTGGCGGGCTAATTGTTTTTGTTTTGATAGGTCTATTTCCCCCATGGATACAATATGTGGATTTAGGAGGCAGTGAGGGGAGCTATCGTAAGATAGAAAGGCCAGCAGGATATGGACCTATTTTTTTGCCTCCTCTGCCGGAACAAAGCAAAAAGATACTATTTCCTTTCCTCCATGAAGATTTGCTTGGGTTAATTGGAGTGAGATTAGATATACATCGTCTCTTTATTCAGTGGCTTATATTGATTGCACTGACCTCCTGCATCCTGCTCCTTTTTTACAAGAATCATGGAAGGGAATAAACGAGGGAAGCCATGAAAAGATTATTTCTGGTTTTGTTAATGTCGGTTTACATATGCATACCAGTCTATGCCCGGGGTGATTGTTTTTCTGATTTTGATTGTGGGATTGGTTATAGATGCGTTAAAGCACCATTTCATACTTCTGGGGTTTGTATGAAATCAGTAGATGAATTTGGATTGCAACAGTATGATTTGCCAAGACTGGATAGTGTAAATCCAAGGTACGAAGGTGATTGTGATTTTGATTTAGATTGTCCGATTGGTTTTTATTGTCATAGGAAATATAAGGTTTGTGTTAAACGTTGATAAATGGGTAAACAGGTGTTATAGAAGAAATTCTTGGTGATGAAATTATGATAAGAGGGTTCAAAAGAAACACTAAAATTGTAATCATGTTAATTGTTCTTTTAATAATAGGGGTTTTTATCTACAAATCTCCCGACGAAGCATATTGGCTTGAAGAAAAACCTTATGATGCTATTAAAATTGGGCGTACCTTTGCTTATTGCTTGCTTATTGGCTATAAACAAAAATTGTTAAAAATTGCGGTTGGTCCAGCAAAAACAAAGGTTGAAAACTCGAATTTTCATGAAATTGTATTGGGCAACACTCTTGATGAATTA
>JAKPCK010000064.1 GCA_029553295.1 Deltaproteobacteria bacterium
GGCACCGAATCTCGGTGCACCGTCGAACTGGATAATAATATCAGGGCTTGGATGGCTTGCGCCCCTGCCCCTTATATACAGGCTGTGGCTTGTCTGGCTGCCTGCAAGGTTTTTGCTCTGTATCATCACCCCCGGGACATCTCGGAGCGTGGTAGGAAAGTCAAAGCTGTTCTGCTGTTTTATCTGCTCCTCAGTGACTAGATTATACTGGGTCCCATAAGGGGTATCTACAGGTGTAACAGGTGGATTCTCAATGGGTTTTTTGGATTTTTTTGCAGTAACTACAATATCTGTAAGCTCTATTTTTTTTGTCTCATCGCCAAAGACCCTACCGGGAAAAATTGTAATAAAGCATAGGAAATATAAGAAAAACACTTTTACAAAAAAATTTCTCAACCCCACACCTCCTGTGCTACTTATTATAATTTCGTGCTACCAATCAATAAAAAAATAATACTAAACCATGTCTTTGCCTGTGCTGGACATACTAAGTGTCCCATGCTTTACACCTTTTATGGACTTTAATGTATCGGCAAGCCTCTGCACCTGCTCTGGATTGCCCCTCACCGCTATAATCTCGAGACAGTTATCGTGGTCAAGGTGTATGTGCTGGGTTGAGATGATGATCTTCTGGTAGTTGTGCTGTATGTCCGTTATCTTGCTCAACAGGTCTTTTCTATGGTGGTCATAGATGAGTGTGATTGCCCCTGCCACATCATCGCCCTCTATCCACTCCTTTTTTACAAACTCATCCCTGATAAGGTCTCTTATGGCCTCTGAACGGTTAGAATAGTTCCTTTCTCTGATAAGGCTGTCGAATTTCTCCAGGAGTTCCTTGTTCAGGGAGACCCCGAATCTCACAATCTCCGCCATGTTGATTTCCCTATTGTAACACTATTTTTAGAAAAGTATCATCAAAAAAATACAGGGTCAAACTAATTTTACATAATTTATCCACATAGATTTTTAACCTGTCTTGCTTATTAAATCCTTTTCTTAAAGGTTATGTCCTACGAGTCTTGTTGACTCTTATAAATCGTGTCTACCACCTTTTAATTGGTATAAAAAGTATTAATCCTTGTCAAACTCTAAGGTCTGAGGTCTTTTAGTCTATAATCTCTTTTCAGGTTATGGCATTTTTTTGAGTGTCTTGAAATATATTGCTTTTTTTATCACTCTACATTAAAATTGGTTAAAAATAAAAAGGGGTAAATATGGAGATAGATTTCAGGAAAGAGGGAAGGGCCCAGATAGCATCTGTAAAAGGCAGGATCGATGCTGTCACAGCACCGGAGTTCGAGAAAAAAATGCTTGAGGTTATAGAACAGGGTGAAAGGACAATACTTATAAACATGTCCGGGCTTGAATATATAAGCAGTGCAGGACTCAGGAGCATCCTCACTATAGCAAAGAAGCTAAAGGCAGAAAACGGCGAGGTCTTTTTTGTGGCACTCCAGGGCGCTGTAGAGGAGGTATTCAAGATATCAGGGTTTCACTCCATATTTAAGGTCTTTGATTCAGAGAAATCTGCCCTCGAGAAGATATAGGGTCTTATAGATGGAGGGTGTTTCCTTAAGGCTACCTGCAGGTCTTGAAAACCTCGAGCAGTTTATCTCTTTTGTTTCAGGTCAAGCAAGACAATATGGTTTTGATAGCCTAAGGCTAAAAGAGATAGAGCTTTGCACAGAAGAGGCCCTTGTCAATATATTTAACTATGCCTATTCAGAAAAAACAGGTGATGTTGTCCTCACTTGCAGGGGTGATGGAGATAAAGGTTTTATCATAGAGATATGTGATTACGGTGAACCCTTTAATATCAATTCCATCCCCACACCTGAGATAGATGGAGATATAACAGACAGAAAAGTAGGCGGACTCGGCATATACTTCATCCACAGGCTCATTGATGAGGTTATCTATAGACGAGAAGGCGATATGAACATACTCACATTTATCATCTATAAAAAACAGTCGGATACATAGTCTTCCCATACAGGTTATCAAAGGTCAAAAGTATTGAATTTTCAACCGCTTATAAGTTAATATCTTAAGATCCAAAAGGCCTTGGCCTGGGCACGCCCCTCCTATCAGGGCGGGACGGGATTTGATTTTTAATAAGCTGTAGTCTTTTAGTCTACAGTCCTTAATATGACTTTAACACGGAGGTGTTATGGAGATACTTGGCGAGATACAAAAACCAGCCTCAATAGAGTCTTTATCATCGCTTATGGGTTTTGTAGAAAACCAGATAGGTATGATGCAGTTCAGAGATGAACACAGAAAGAACATATGCCTTGCCGTGGAAGAGGCATTAAACAATATCCTCTATCATGGGGATATAGACAGGGGTACAGATATAAACATTGCCTTTAAACTGGATAATCTGGGCAGGTTTCTCATTGTCATAACAGACTATGGTGCGCCCTTCAACATGCTCTTAAGTGATGTGCTGCCCGATGAAATGAAGGATTCAAAGAAAGACAGACCAGCCATATCCACAAGGATTATGAAAAGGGTTGTAAAGGATATAGAATACAAAAGGCTGGAAAATAAAAATATCCTCACCTTTACCATACCGAGGCTATAGAAAAGGCTGAAAGCTATACTCAGTGTTCAGAAGGGTCTTCTTTGAGAAAAAGCACGTGGTATTCTGGCTCGGAGAGGTATTTCTTGAGCATCTTGCTTATTACCTCAAAGACCTCGTCCATATCCTCATCAGTCATCCTCTGAAGTATGGTCTCCATCAACTGGTCATCAGAGAACTTCTGGAGGCAAAAACGCAGCATATTTTCGTTAGACTTCCTGTCCAGACCATAGCCCAGAAAGCCATTAAATACCTCTACAAATCTGTGGGAGTGTCTTGCCATATTAATCCCTTCCTTTCATTCCTCATTGCCCCTGGGGCTCGTGTTCACCTGTTCCAAAATAGGTATGTCCCCGGGTGTCTGTATCCCCAGTTCCCTGAATCTTCTTAAGGATGGCAGCACCCGGGATTCAAGGGAGCCTATGGTTCTGTTGTAGCTGTCTACTGACTTTTTCAGGTTTGTGCCCAGGTCTTGGAGGTGTTGGATGGTCTTTGAGATCCTCTCATAGAGCTCTTTTCCGAGACTACTTACGAGCTGGGCATTTTTTGTAATCTCCTCCTGTTGCCAGCCATAGGCAATTGCCCTTAAAAGGGCTATAAATGTAGTGGGTGTGGCCACTATGACCCTCTTCTGTATCCCGTCTTCAAGGAGTGTTGCATCTATGTCAAGGGCAGCACTTAAAAAAGACTCGCCGGGGATAAAAAGCACAACGAATTCAGGTGTCTTTTCGAATTGATTCCAGTATTCCTTAGATGAGAGGTTTTTCATATGTGCCCTTATCTGCTGGGCATGCCTCTCTAATTTTGCCCTTTTCTCCTCCTCTGTCGCTGCTGATACGGCATCGAGATAGGCCTCCAAAGAGACCTTTGAGTCCACCACAATCCTTCTGTCCATGGGCAGGTGGACGATCATATCCGGCCTTAATCGGCCCTTTTCCGTGTCAACTGAAGGCTGTTCAATGAAATCACATCGCTGGGACATACCGGATAGCTCTGCCACCCTCTTTAACTGCATCTCGCCCCATCTGCCCCTTACCTGTGGCTTTCTCAGTGCAGTAACAAGATTACCTGTCTCTCTCTGGAGGGTCTCCTGTGTTAGTGCAAGGGACCTCAATTGCTCCTCCAGGCTGCCGTATGCCTTTTTCCTCTCCCCCTCAATGAGGTTAATCTGCTCCTCGTATCTCTTCAGGGCATCCTGCAGGGGTTTTATCATACTGTCCATTGCTGCCTGATGTTCCCCGAGCTTGCCCTTTGTGGCCTCTATCATCTTCCCCAGGTTTTCAGAGGCGAGTCTCAAAAAATCCTCGCTGCTGCTTTTAAGGGCTGCTGCTGACAGGGCATTGAATGTGTCTGTCATATCCTTCTTCATGTTTTCTATGAGCTGTATTTGGTCTTGGAGATTTTTCTGTGATGCCTCAAGCCTGGTTGTGGCCTCTACCCTTGCCTGTCTCTCCATTGTTAGTGTGTTTGTGAGTTGGGCTATCTCATCATCTTTTTGTTGTATAAGCCTCAGCCTCTCCTCGGCAACAGCACTGGCAGAGCTTGACTTTGCCCTTGTAAAAAGCCAGCCTACTATGACACCAGCTAAAAATCCTATGGCTATATAAAAGACAGTATCCAAAAAACCCCCTTATTTCAATCCAGTGAATCTGATTTTTATTATAAACCTCATTGACCATGTTATGTAAAGATAATTTTGAGAGCTTTGCAAGAGGCTCTATACATGGTAATATATAAACCATGTCAGGTCTCCATATAGCCATAGCCCTTGGCCTCACTGTATTAGCCGGTCTATCTACAGGCATAGGTAGTGCCCTGTCTTTTTTTGCAAAAAGGACAAATACAAGGCTTTTATCCTTTTCCCTTGGTTTTTCCGCAGGTGTTATGCTCTATGTATCCTTTGTAGAGCTTTTTTTTAAGGCAAGACAGACCCTCATTGAAGAACTCGGTAGAACCAGTGGTAATTCCGCTGTAATTACGGCATTTTTTCTCGGTATATTTTTTATAGGGATAATAGACAGGCTTGTCCCCTCCTTTGAAAACCCCCATGAGATAAGGATGGTTGAGGATATGGCAAAAGATATGAAGAATAATGTGGATGGCAGGCTCTTGAGGATGGGGATGCTCTCTGCCCTTGCCATAGGTATCCATAACTTTCCCGAGGGTATTGCCACTTTCATTGCAGGGCTTAAGGATACAGGCCTTGGTATATCTATAGCCATAGCCATAGCCATCCATAATATCCCAGAGGGTATTGCAGTGAGTATCCCAATTTTCTATGCCACCGGGGACAAGAAAAAGGCATTCTGGTATTCGTTTCTATCAGGGTTGGCAGAGCCTTTTGGTGCCTTGATGGGTTTTATGGTGCTTGTCAGGTTTCTTAATGATTCCTTATTTGGTTTTCTATTTGCATTTATCGCAGGGATAATGGTCTTTGTGGCCCTTGATGAGCTTTTGCCTTCTGCCCATGAATACGGTGAGCATCACCTGTGTATATACGGGCTTGTCCTGGGTATGGCTGTAATGGCCGTAAGTCTCTGCATCCTTAATTGAGGTATAGCCTATGGATGACCATCTATGTCTTCTTGAGAGATGTGAGCTCTGTCCCAGGCGATGCAGGGTAAATAGATTAGGAGGTCAGACAGGATACTGTGGCGTCACCGATAGAATCCTTATTGCCTATTATGGAAGACACTATGGAGAAGAACCCCCCATCTCCGGTGATATGGGCTCGGGTAATATATTCTTCTCATCGTGTAATCTGAGGTGTATCTATTGCCAGAATTATCAGATAAGCCACACCATCACAGGCAGAGAATTTTCTATCGAGGAACTGGCAGGCATATTTTTAGAGCTCGAAAGGCAGGGCTGTCACAATATCAACCTTGTAAGCCCTATCCCCTATATCCCCATGATAATCCCTGCCATAGAGAAGGCGAGGTCAAAGGGGCTCAAGCTCCCCTTTGTCTATAATACAAATGCCTATGAGAATGTGGAGACCATAAGGCTCCTTGAGGGTTTTATTGATATATATCTGCCTGATTTCAAATACTGGAATAAAAACATAGCAAAAAGGCTCTCCGATGTAGGGGATTATCCTGAACATGCCCAGGCTGCCATCTTGGAGATGAAGGCACAGGTAGGGGATCTTGTGGTGAAAAAAGGTATTGCTGAAAAAGGGTTACTCCTTCGTCACCTTGTCCTGCCCAACAATCTTGCAGGCTCAAGGCAGATCCTTGCATGGGTGCTAAAGGAACTGGGGAGGGATACATATCTGAGTCTTATGTCACAATATTATCCTTTACACAATGCATCTCAGTATCCTATGATTAATAGAAGGATAAAAGACAGGGAATACGATGAACTCATTGATTTTCTCATTACAAACGGTTTTGAGAATGTATTTATTCAGGAGCCTGAGAGCGCGGAAGAATTCATCCCTGATTTCAGGCTCCGTGACCCATTTAGTGCAATAACAAAATAAGGAGGGTGGATATGGAGATTAAATCTATAAAAATCAATGTCCCGGAGGGCCTTAATATTATCATAGGTCAGTCTCATTTTGTAAAGACAGTGGAGGATATCTATGAGATACTCGTTGGTTCTTCACCTCATCTCAAATTCGGGATAGCATTCTCTGAGGCAAGCGGGCCTTGCCTTGTCCGTTATGAGGGCAATGACGAAGAGCTTATGAGGCTTGCCAGCGAGACATCCTTCTCCCTTGCATGCGGCCATACCTTTGTCATATTCCTGAGGGACGGCTTCCCCATAAATGTCCTCAACAGCCTCAAGTCCTGTCAGGAGGTATGTCATATAATATGTGCCACAGCCAACCCCCTTGAGGTCATAGTAGCAGATACAGAGCAGGGGTGTGGCATAATAGGTGTTGTAGATGGTTCAAGGCCAAAGGGCATAGAGGGTGAGGAGGACAAAAAGGCAAGAAAGGAGCTTCTGAGGAGATTCAGATATAAGCTATAGGGACTTTGTTTAGGGCTGTTCAACATAGTAAACAGCAAAAAAAAAGATAACTGACCAAAATAAAATAAAATGTAAGTTATTGGTTTATTATCATAAAAAATTTGGAGCACTTTTTTTGCAAAATTTCACTTGACTTTTAACCAAATATTGTAAATAATTCGTAACCATTATAGAAAAAAGGAGTATAATTATGGCAAAGTTCAAGATGGCCTGTCCTATAACAGGAGGTATGTGTGTAGAATGCGCAATCTATAGGGGCAGACATTATTATCTGTGTTTTTCAAGGGATTATCATGGTAGTCTCATGGAGCCGGAACAGATTGAAAGGTTGAAACCCAAAAGCAGCACACCTAAGGATGAGAAATTCGGTATGCCTGATGAAATTCCATTAAGCGCTGGTTGTATTAAAAATGTGGAAGAATTAATAGAAAGGAGAGGGTTATGATAAACGATTTTAATTATCTAAAGCCAGGCTCGGTGAAAGAGGCATTTGAGATGTATGCCGAGCACGATGATTGCAAGGTAATATGCGGTGGACAGTCTCTTTTGATTGTCATGAGGCAGGGCATGGTAGCGCCTGAGTATCTCCTGGATATAAAAGGCTTGGATGAACTCAGATATATAAAATATGACGAGAAAGACGGCCTTAGAATCGGTGCTACAACTACCCACAGAGAGATTGAAAAATCCCCTATAATCCAGGAAAAGTATCCTGTTCTCTCGTTGATGGAGACCAAGCTTGCATCCATCCAGACAAGGAACTGGGGTACAATAGGAGGCAACCTCGCACACGCTGACCCTGCTGGAGACCCTGCCCCTGTATTGATTGCATTGAATGCAAATATCAAGGTTGGCGGGAAAAACGGTGAGAGGACAATGCCCCTCGAAGATTTCTTCAAGGACTATTTTGAAACAGCCCTTGAGAAGGGTGAACTTGTCCTTGAGGTCCATGTACCTGTTCCTCCAGCCAAGACAAGCGTAGCATATCAGAAGTTCAATCTCTTAGACAGCGATATGGGTATCGTAGCAGTTGCTGCATCAATAACATTGAACGGCGATGACACATGCAAGGATGCAAGGATAGTCCTTGGTAATGCTGCACCAATACCCAAGAGGGTAAAGAATGCAGAGGAGCTTTTAAAAGGCAAGAAATTCGATGAGAAACTCTTTGAAGAGGTAGGAAGGATATCATACGAGGAATCAGAGCCTGTTGCTGACATCCATGCATCAGAGGAACACAGACGTCATCTGCTTAGCGTCCTGACAAAAAGAATGATTAAGAAGGCCTGGGAACAAGCCAGGGCAGTAGCCTGATAAGGAGGAGGTTGATATATATGGAAAAGAGAGCTTTGAAATTGTCAGTTAACGGTCAGGAATATGAGGTTTTTATCCACCCCAAGACACTGCTCGTTGAGGTTATAAGGGACCACCTGGGTTTTACAGGGACAAAGAGGGGTTGTGAAACAGTCTCCTGCGGTGCCTGCACTGTGCTTGTCAATGGCGCTTCAGTTAAGTCATGTTCCGTACTTGCTGTCCAGGTAGAGGGTATGGAGGTCACTACAGTTGAGGGCCTGGAGCAGGATGGAAAATTAAGCCCAATCCAGAAGGCATTCCTGGACAATGGTTCATATCAGTGTGGTTTCTGCACCCCCGGTATGCTCATGTCTGCCACAGCATTTCTCAAAGAGAATGAGGGCAGGGAGGTTACAGAGCATGAGATCCGTGAGGGTATTGAAGGGAATATCTGCCGTTGCACAGGTTACAACAGTATCGTCAGGGCAATAGACGCAGTTGCAAAAGGGACATATAAGGAGGAGTAATATGAGCACAGAGATAAAAGAGTTAAAATATTCAACCTTTAAGACCAATATCAAATACTCTGTTATAAATACAAAGGTTCATAATGTAGACGGTATTGCAAAGGTAACCGGCAGGGCACAGTATACATTCGATATAAAGCTACCAGGGATGCTCTACGGCAAGATATTGAGGAGTCCCCATCCCCATGCAAGGATAATAAATATTGATACAACAAGGGCAATGGAGCTCCCCGGGGTAAAGGCGGTTGTTACAGGCAAGGATACACTGGGTATTAAACAGGGTATCTGGAGGAGATATGAGGAACTCTGTGATGAGCAGATACTCCCCCTTGAAAAGGTTAGATATATAGGCGAGCCTGTGGCAGCAGTGGCAGCAGTGACAGAGGAGATAGCAGAGCAGGCCCTTGATTTGATTGATGTGGAATATGAGGTCCTCCCTGCAGTATTTGAACCCCTTGATGCAATAAAAAAGGATGCCCCGGTCATCCACGAAGGTGTAGAGAGAAATGTCAATGTTACAAGGCACATAGAGTGGGGTGATGTGGATGAGGCATTCGCCGAGGCAGAGAAGAATGGTGGCTACATAAGAGAGGACTGGTTCCGCTGCTCCGGTCAGCACCATATGTGTATGGAGACCCGTGCTGCAGTATCCAGTTATACCCCTGAGGGAAAGCTTACTGTATGGGCATCAACGCAGTCTGCATATTATACGCAGGCCCTTATCGCAGGCGTCCTTGGTATGAGAGAGGGTGATGTGAGGGTTATTGCCACATATGTTGGCGGTGGGTTCGGCGGTAAATTCGAGCTCGATGCAGCCATGTTCTGTAGTGCAGTCCTTTCCAAGAAACTGTGTAAGCCTGTAAAGATAGTATTTACCCGTGAAGAAGATATGATTGCGTCTAAGAGAAGGACACCCATGTATTATTATGTCAGGACTGCCATGTCAAGGGACGGGCAGCTTCTGGCAAGGGAATCCCGTATGTTCAGCAACGGCGGTGCCTATACCGGGATGGGTGCTACAGCACTATACCTGTCAGGGTTTTTCCACTCATTCCCATATAAATGGAAGGCATACAGATACGATGGCTACAGGGTCTATACCAATACAATGCCCTCTACCTCCATGCGTGGTTTTGGTGCACCGCAGGCCATGTTCTGTTCTGAGCAGCAGATAGAGTGGATGTGCGCTGACTTAGGTCTTGACCCCTATGAGGTAAGGAGAAAGAATGCCCATACAGAGTGTTATGAGGTGCCCGGTCAGGCATTTATCCAGAGTTGCGGTATGACAGAGTGTATAGATAAGATCGAACAATGGGCCAAATCAAAAGGAGACCTGGGACCAAACAGGGCAATAGGTATATCATCATGTGGTTTTATGTCAGGCGGTATCTTCAACTGGTTTGATTCACCATACTCATTCTCTTCAGCAGTGGTAACCATAAACATTGACGGCACTGTGGAACTCCATGTTGGTTGTCAGGATATAGGCCAGGGTTCCAATACCACAATGGCAATAATAGCAGCAGAGACACTGGGTGTAAAGGTTGAGGACATAAAGGTCCATTCCGGGGATACAGACCACTGCCCGGCAGACCTGGGTGCCTGGGGTTCTCGTCAGACTCTGATGGCCGGTAATGCCGTTAAGATGGCCTGTGAGGACGCAAAGAGACAGCTCCTTGAGTTTGCCTACGCAGAGATGGGTCTTAATATTGTCTATGACCTTGATATCAAGGATAGATGGGTCCATGTTATAGCCCGTCCAGAGAGGGGTATGAAATATGAGGACCTCGTAAGGAAGGCAATCAGGGCAAAGGATGGTCAGAGGATTGTAGGACGCGGTTACTATACACCTCACAGAAAAGGCATGATATCCCCTGCATACAGCTATATGATGCAGGCAGTAGATGCAGAGATTGACCCGGAGACAGGTAAGATAAAGGTCCATGAGATTATGACAGCCCATGACTGTGGCCAGCCCATAAACCCGCTGGGACTCGTTGGACAGCTTGAGGGCGCAGCCTCTATGGCCCTTGGTTATGCATACCTTGAAGACCTGCCTATGGATGAAGGAAAGCTCCTCAATCCTAACCTTGTGGACTATAAGGTCATAAGGGCACCGGAGATGCCAAAGACAGGTATGATAGATATAGAGACATATGAGGCAGAAGGTCCATATGGTGCAAAAGAGGCAGGGGAAGGTCTGACCAACCCAACAGCAGCAGCCCTTGGAAACGCTATCTTCCATGCCCTTGGAATCCAGATGAAAGAGCTTCCTCTGACACCGGAGAGGATACTCAGGGCGCTCAGGGAAAAGAAAGAAAAAGAAGCTAATAAATAAGCTAACATATAAAAGGAGGTAAACCCGTGAATTATAAATGTCCTGCATGTAAAAAAGAATGGCCAACGAGCAAACAGGTAGCACGTCATATGTTTGGAACAGGCGATAAGGCACACAGGGCCTGGATAGAGTCACAGGGGTATTCATATATTGACCTGCTCCTTGAACAGGTTTCAGAGCCTGGGAACAAGAGTTACGAGATACTCTCAGGACTTATTGAGAAGGCACAGGATAAGCTATAAAAGATAAAAAGTGGTCAGGGATTGGGGCTTAACCATCCCAATCCCTGAACCCTGTTAAAAGAGTTAGAAAAAAATTTTAGGAGGATTTTATGATTATAGAGGGTGGTTTTACATTGAATGCACCGATTGACAAGCTCTTTGATTTCCTGCTGAAACCGGATACCATAATGACATGTCTCCCCGGTGCAGAGTCTGTGAGGCTCATTGATGACACAACATATGAGTGTGTAGTAAAGCAGAAGGTGGGGCCAATATCAGCAAAGCTCAAATTCGTCAACAAGCTCACCAAGGTCGAGAGGCCACATCACATCGAGATAGAGGGTGAGGGTGAGGATGTGACAAAACTCGGTCACTTCAAACAGAAGAGCATAGTTGATTTAAAGGAGACACCTGAGGGTGTTGAGGTTACATATAAGACAGATGTAAGCATAGTCGGTAAGCTTGCCATGTTCGGCGACAGGATTATGAGGGCAAAGGCAAAAGACACAGAGAAGGAGTTTACAAAGAACCTAAGGGAAAAGCTAAAGACACTGGCATAAAGGGGCTAAAAGACCTCTTTATCTGGGGTATTCCAAAAGACCCCTCTTCTTTTAGTCTTTAGTCTATTAAAGAATTTTAGAGACAAAAAAGGCCTCCCGAAGGAGGCCTTTTTGATTAACAGGCTTTTTTTTATCTAACTATCTCTACAATGCCATTTGAACCGTATATGCAGATTATGTCCCCGTCTTTTACACTATCCATTATGCCTGCAACGCCTGTGACAGTGGGGATGCCATATCTCCTGGCATGCCATGTGGCTACTGTAAGTGCACCGCCCTTTTCAGTGACCAGTCCCTTTATAAATGGCATAAAGGATATCAATTCCGGGGTTGCAGCCTCACATATCACTATAGCGCCTTCTTTAAGATTGTACAGGTCCTTATGCTCCTTTATCACTGTGCAGGGGCCGTTAGCCACACCCTCAGATGCAGAAAAACCGCTAAGCCTCTCCATATCTATCTGTAAAGATCCTTCATTATACCCTTTATCCAGTGCTGTGTTTTGGGTTTCCATTTTATGTCCCTCCTTGTTTATTTATGTTGTGATTTTATTCACATAGATAATATATTAATTACCCCTTGACAAATCAATAAAAATAAATTTAAATGCGATTAAGAAAAACTGAAAATCTTTATGGGGTTTTTATGATAGTTAATATGAACCAGCTCAGGGCATTTTATACAGCTGCAAAGCTCAACAGCATATCAAAGGCAGCCCAGGAGCTCATGGTTACACCACCTGCCATTACCATGCAGATAAAGCAACTCGAAGAGACCGTAGGTATACGCCTCCTTGTAAGGGATGGAAACTCCATACGCCTGACAGATACAGGATTGAATATATTCAAAAGGGCAGAGAGGATATTCCAGGAGATCCATGATATGGAGGGCTTTCTCGAGGATGTATCTACGGGCAGGTCAGGGGAACTCAGGATAGGTTGCCCTGAGGTCCCGTTGAAACACCTCATGCCTGTTATAACAAAGTTCAAAAATACTTACCCTGGTATAAAGGTTATACTGGACCAGGGTTCCAATGCAGATATGGTGAGGAGTATCATAGATTACCGCAATGAACTGGCAGTGATAAGGTGCAGACCAGGCACAGGCAAGATAAAGACAAAGGTGATATGGCGGGATGAGGTGGTGCTCGTTGCCTCTCCCAATAGTGTCCACATACCTGGTTCAGAGATATCGGTTATGCAGCTTGCCCATATACCCCTCATATTAAGGAGGGAGGGCTCAGCAGTGAGAGAGGTTGTATTCGAGTATCTCAAGAGGTTTAAGGTAACACCACAGATTGCCATGGAGTCTGCAAGCATAACCCTTCTTAAGGAGTTTGTGAGACAGGATAATGGTGTGGGCTTTCTGGAGAGGGATGCTGTGGAAGAGGATATAAAAGACAACACAATCAAATCAGTGAAGATCCTCGAGGGCTCTCCCATAATAGAGTTCGGTATCGGCTACAGAAACAGAAGAGACCTCTCACCGCCGGCATGGGCCTTCCTGAGGCTTCTCGATAAATCAGATAATATACTCTCTGTGCTAAAATGAGGATGACGACCATATGCCCCATGAAAAAAAGGATTACAATAAAATCATATTATGAGGCTCGCAGAAGAGGATTTCGATTCTATTGTTGAAGAGGCAATAAGTCATATACCGGATGAGATAAGGAATTACCTCAAAAACATCATTATATCAGTGCGGAGGCGGCCCACAAAGGCTATGCTGAAAGAGGCAGGTATCCCCAGAGGACATATACTGCTCGGCCTCTACCAGGGTGTCCCGTTGACAGAGCGCTCTGCCGTATACCCACCATTATATCCTGATAAGATATTCCTTTTTCAAGAGCCCCTGGAGGATGTATGCAAGACAAGGGAGGAATTGACAAGGCAGATAGAGATTACCCTTGTCCATGAGATAGCACACTTTATAGGTATGAGTGAGGAAAGGCTCAGAGAGCTTGGATACGGATAAGGCTATGCCTTCAGGGTCTATGCCTCAAACTCCCTCAATTCTACCCTGAATCCTGCCTGCTCAATGCTTCCAATGATGGATGAGACATCTTCTGTATCGAGATGGAGTATAAGGTTCTGTTTATCAGGCTCTTTTGGTATCCAGAGGGTCTTAACCTCTATGCCTGCCTTCAAAACCAAGTCCAATACCTTGTGGAGGCCATCGCATGTCCCTGCACCGTATATAAGGAGACGCCTGCCGGCCTGGCCTATACCCAGGAGGGGGTTTAGGATTTTATAGAATACATCGTTGGTAGTAAGTATGCCCACAACCCTTTCGCCCTCTACAACCGGAAGGCTGCCGACCCTGTGCTTTTGTGCAATGGTGACTGCCTTTTCCACTGTTGTGTCTGGTGTAACTGTTATTACCCTTGTCTTCATTATCTCTTTCACGGTGAGCTTTGACATGAGATAGAAGAGCTGCCTCTGATTATAAGAGGTTGTAGAGGATGGACTGGCCTTAAGGACATCGTCTTTTGTGACGATACCTATGAGCCTATTATTGTCTACAATGGGCAGCCTGCCTATCTTGTTAGAATCCATAATCTTCTCTGCGTCCAGGACATATGTATCACCTGTTATTGTTATCACATTGTGTGTCATTATATCTTTAACCAGCATATTTTACCCCTGTGTTTGATGTTATCTTGCGTATTTTGATGGTTTTTGAGCCCCATGTCAAGAAGATTCTTGAAAAGACCTGTTATAACCTGTTATTATCAAGTATCCATGGAGATCAAAGAAAACAGCCTGATAAGACTCTTAAAAAGATTTGAGAAGGGTTCATCTTCAGTCATAAGGGGTATAGGTGATGATGGGGCTGTGGTCATGCTTGAACAGGGCGGATATGTCTTTGTCCAGGACGGCCTTGTAGAGCACATCCACTTTGAATTCTCCTTTATAAAACCTTACTATGTGGGCAAGAAGGCTGTGTATGTAAATGTCTCAGATGTCCTCTCCATGGGTGCAGTGCCCATGTATTTCCTCGTTACCATAGGGATACCCAAAAGGATAACAAAGGCACAGGTCCTTGAGATGTATAGGGGCATCAGTGCCGCAGCAAGGGATTTCAATCTCATAATGTTGGGAGGCGATATAGTATCTGCAGAATCGGACTTCTTTATAGATATATCCATGACAGGCAGGCTTATAGGCCAGGATTATTTAGGCAGGGATAAGGCAAAAAAAGGTGATTTGATAGGTGTGACAAATTATCTGGGGGAGAGCGCATACGGGCTTTTTATCCTTAAACACGGCAAAGGCAGAGATATAAAGGGCGTGAAGAGATTTATAAAAAGATACATAGACCCGAGACCACCCTATGAGCTATGGAATGAACTTATCAAAAGTGGTATAACTAATGGGATGATGGACATAAGTGATGGTCTTATCATGGATTTAGAGAGGATGATGGCAGAGAGTAAAAAATCTGCAAGGGTCTACATGGAGGATATACCCATCCCGGATATGCTGAAAAAGTCATCTATGGAGGTGCTGGCATTATCCGGGGGCGAAGATTATCAGTTTCTCTTCACATTTCCGAGAAATAGACTCCCTGTCATTGAAAATATAAAGGGAAAAGGTTATCATGTGTCGGTGATAGGGGAGGTTACAGAGGGCAGGGGTGTAAAGGTGTTTGAGAATGGAAGACCCAGACACATTACCTCAAAGGGTTATGAACATTTTTAAGACAGGGGATTATGAAAAAGATATTCGTTAAAGACATAAAGGATGAGGGCAGGGAGATAGATGACTATTTTGTTGTAAAGACAAAGGGCATATATTCCAGTAAGAATAACACAAAATACATGAGCCTAGAGTTGAGAGACAGGACAGGGACTATTGATGCCAAGGTCTGGGACCATGTGGATGAGCTTGGTAGTCTCTTTGAGAAAAACGACATTATCAGGGTAAGGGCAAGGACAAGGTTCTATCAGAATAGACCCCAGTTAAATGTGATAAATATAGAAAAGGTGGAGGATGACATACCTTTCAGTGAGATAAAGGAGCTATTCCCACAGGGGGAGAGGGATATAGATGTATTAAAGGATGTTTATTTCACTGTTTTAGAGGAGATAGAAAATCCCTATATCAAGTCCCTGTTTGAGACCTTAAACAAAAAGGAAGAGATATTAGAGAGGTTTTTTTTATTCCCTGCCTCTATAAGCGTCCATCATATGTATGTGGGTGGACTCCTCGACCACTCTCTATCTGTGACATATATGTGTAAGGGTGTTGCTGGATTCACAGGGGGTGACAAGGATATCATCATTGCCGGGAGCCTGCTGCACGACATAGGTAAGACAGAGGAGATGGAGTTCAAGGCAGGTTTCAGATACTCGGACAGGGGGAGACTCTTAGGCCATATAACCCTCGGGGTCACTATGCTGGAGAGGCTTATAAGGGAGATAGATGGCTTTCCCTCATACCTCCAAGATATCCTATCCCATATCATAATAAGCCATCATGGTGTTGAGGAGTGGGGATCACCAAAAAAACCCATGTCAATAGAGGCTCTTACAATACACTATATAGACAACCTCGATGCAAAGGTCATGGGTGTTAAAGAGCATATGAGGGAAAAGATGGAAGATGATAGGTGGACAGAATATCACAGGTTGTATGAATCGCGTTTTTATAAAACCCCAGAAAGGTAGTGACCCATGGAGATAAGAAGGGTATTTGTTGATAAGTTGAGGATAAAAAACGGGATGGCCCTCCTTGCAGGCCCAAACCATAAATACATTGCCACTGTCCTTAGAAAAAACGTGGGCGACAGGATCGACCTTATAGACGGCAAGGGGTATCTCTACCGATGCGTCATCAATAGCATAAAAAGCAAGGAGATATTCCTGCAGATACTGGATGTCATCCATAAACCAGAGGAAAAGAGGCCAAAGGTGACCTTATGCGTAAGCCCCATAAAGGGTCAGAGGATGGACTGGCTTGTGGAGAAGGCTACAGAGTTGAACGTGGAGAGGATACTGCCCACCATATTCAAAAGAACAGTTATAAAGTTCGATGATAAAGAAAAGAAAAAATCTGAAAGATGGAGGAGGATTACCATAGAGGCATCCAGGCAGTGCGGTAGGTTTACCATCCCTGAGGTGGAAGAGCCAATACCATTGAGGGGTATACTGCCTTTTATAGATAACGTAGAAAACAGATGGGTCCTGTATGAGAGGGAGAAGAATTGCCACCTGTGTGATGTCATATCAGCTTATAAGGAGGGGGAGATATGTATAATCATAGGGCCTGAAGGCGGTATTGACGAATCTGAGATAGAGTGGTTAAAAAACAACGGATTCTCCACATGCACATTGGGTGAGAACATATTCAGGACCGAGACAACACCCCTTGTAGTCCTATCGATAATCCATTACGAATACATGAACAAATGAGAAAGGCCCCGTTTTTTTCAAGACTTATGGCATTTGCATTGGATATCTTTATTGTTTTTATGGCCTCTGTTTTTACACTAACAGCCATAGTAACCGGGTATATCATAGGATGCGGTGGGTTTTCTTTTTATTCTTTCATGGACAAGATAGGCATACTCTCCATGATATTCTTCATATCCCATGTCTTCACTTTTGTATTCTACTTTACCTATCTCTCGGCAAGAGAAGGTTCAACAATAGGTAAGTATATCTTTTCCATCAGGGTTACAAGGACTAATGGTATGGATATGAATCTTTCTATCTCTTTTCTACGCTGCATATTGTATATGCTATCGGCATCCATATTTTTTTTAGGATTTTTGATGGCCATAGTATTCAAGGGCAGGTCACTCCATGATTTTATAGCAAATACCCAGGTTATTGAGGATGCAGTATGAACAATAGAGGCAGGGCAGGGTGCGGTTGTCTATTAATTCTCCTTGTTATATTCATGGTCTTTATAGGTATATCTATCCACCCCTTTACACTGAGGATTATAGGGAAACAGTTCAGGTATGAGGACAAGGTATTTAAATCTGATGTCATCTTTGTCCCCCGATTCAATGAGGATAAAAACGGAGAGATTTACATAGATGCCTTCAGGGAATACTGGGCAGGAAATGGCAACATAATCTCCATAGAAGAAGACAGCATAATGGGTATCAGCATGCACGAGATCGTCACGAGGATGGCAAAGGCAAGGGGCATAAAGGCTGAGGCAATAATTAGATTAGATACAAAAGGCGATGCCGGGGAGAAATCAGAGAGGATAAAGGATGCATTCATCAAATCAGGGGCAAAAAAGGTGATAATAATGGTTCCTGAATATGCATCAAGGCGTTTCCACCTCCTCTATGGTTCTTCCAGGGATAAGGCAGGCATAGTATTCATTATAAAGCCTGTCTCTGTATCATATTTTAAGATGGACAGGTGGTGGAGAGACAGTGGTTCAAGGGTTATCCTTTTCCGGGAGGTATGCTCCCTGTGTTCTTATTATTTTAAAAGGTTTAAATATGGGGATAACAAGAAAGGGTAGGGCACCGATACATGGAAGACATCATAGAGATTATAGCCCTTTCAAGGGCAAGAGGCCTTAATAATATACAGAAGAGGGGGATAATAGAGGGGAGCCTTGATATAGGTCTGTTTAAAGATGTCATCTCTGGTTCTAAAGATTTCAAGGCCATAGAGCTTGAACTAAAGGCATTAAAGAAAAAGGGCATCCATGTAATCACCATTAGAGATGATGAATATCCTTTTCTTTTGAAGAACATCCCTGACCCGCCTGTATGCCTTTATAAAAAAGGCAGGGTGCCTTCGGGGACCCATTATATCTCCATTGTTGGTTCAAGAAAGGCGACCTTTGAGGGGATAAATATATCAGAGAAGATGGCATCAACCCTGTCCTCCCTTGGTGTGACTGTTGTGAGTGGTCTTGCAAGGGGCATAGACTCGGCAGCCCATAGAGGTGCATTGAACGGGGCAGGGAAGACTGTGGCTGTATTAGGCTCAGGGATAGATGTATGCTATCCACCTGAAAACCACTGGCTCTATGAAAAAATAGGCGAGGAGGGTGCTGTCATCAGTGAATACGGGATGGGTGTAAAGCCCCTTGCCTTTCACTTTCCTGAACGCAACAGGATAATAGCCGGCATGTCAAAGGGCATTATTGTCATCGAGGCATCAGCAAGAAGTGGCTCCCTTATTACAGCAAGGCTTGGTTTGGAATATAACCGTGATGTAATGGCAATCCCGGGCAGCATCTTTAACGAGGAGCACAAAGGCGCTAACAGGCTTATAAAAGAGGGGGCAAGACTCGTAGAGGGTATAGAGGATATAGTCTCCACATGCCTGCCGGATCTGGAGCTTAAAGATAAAAACACTATTGATATGGATGAAGATGAGAGTTATATTTACTCTTTTATCGGCTACGAAAAGGTCCACATAGACGATATTATAGAGAGGAGCAAAAGACAGGCAAAGGATGTCCTGGCTATAATAACAAGACTTGAGATGAAGGAGGCAGTAAGGCAATTCCCCGGTGGTTTCTACCTGAGGGGTTGACCTAAAAAGGAAACATGGCAAAGTCACTGGTAGTTGTAGAGTCCCCCACAAAGATGAAGACCCTGTCCAGGTACCTGGGCAGTAAGTTTAATATAAAGGCAACCTATGGACACATCAAAGACCTACCTAAAAGCACTATGGGGGTAGATATAGAAAAGGGGTTCAAACCCCACTTCCAGATCCTGAAGGGTAAGGCCAAGATAGTGGAGGATTTGAAAAATGCAGGCGCTGATGCAGATACCATATATATAGGTTCTGACCCTGACCGGGAGGGAGAGGCCATAGCCTTTCATGTGGCGGAGGTGATAGGAAAAAAGAAGGATATCAAGAGGATACTCATCCACGAGATCACAGAAAAGGGTGTTACAGATGCCATAAAAAACCCCACTGCCTTAAATGAGGCAAAATACAATGCCCAGAAGGCAAGGAGGATACTGGACCGGCTTGTGGGATACAAGATAAGCCCTGTTTTATGGGAAAAGGTTAGCTATGGGCTATCTGCCGGGAGGGTCCAGTCTGTTGCCTTGAGGATCATCTGTGACAGGGAAGAGGAGATATTAAACTTCACACCCGAGGAATACTGGGTCATCAAAGGGGTCTTCCTAACAGAGAAAGGTGAGTCTCTGGAGGCAACCCTTGAGAGAAAGGGTGATTCAAAGATAAAGGTGACATCAGGTGAAGAGGCTAAAAACATAAGGGACATCCTGAAGAAAAAAGACTTCACTGTCAGGGATATAGAGATAAAAGACAGGAATATAGCCCCTCAGGCAGCCTTTATAACCAGCAAGCTACAGCAGGAGGCATCGAGAAGGCTTAAATTCTCCCCTAAAAAGACCATGCTCCTTGCCCAGAGGCTCTATGAGGGCATAAGTATGGGTGATGAGGGAAATATGGGGCTCATCACATATATGAGGACAGACTCGGTTAGGGTATCCAACGAGGCAATCCAGGCTGCAAGGGAATTGATTGGAAAGGCATACGGGCAGTCGTATCTCCCTAAGACACCCAATTACTTTAGAAACAAGAAGACATCCCAGGATGCCCATGAGGCCATAAGACCTACATATCCCCATCTAACACCGGAGAAGGTAAAACCCTATCTGGACAAGGACCTTTTTGCCCTCTACGAGCTTATCTGGAAGAGGTTCATAGCCTCCCAGATGTCTGCCCAGAAGGTGAGGAATAAGGTCATAGAGATAGGTGATGATTACATATTTGTTGCAAGGGGGCAGCAGGTACTGTTTGACGGTTTTACAAGGATATATCAGGAAGAGACCGACGAGCCCGAGGTTACAAAAGACCTGCCTGACATAAAAAAAGGGGAGAGGTTGTCTTTAAAGGATATAGATTTGCAACAGAAGTTTACACCGCCGCCTTCCAGGTATAATGAGGCAACCCTCATAAAGGCCCTGGAGGCAAAAGGCATAGGAAGGCCATCAACATATGCCACCATTGTCAGTATTGTCCAGGATAGGAACTATGTAAAGAAGGAAAAAGGCAGGCTTGTTCCAACACCGCTGGGTATAACGGTGAACAGGCTTATGAAGGAGTTCTTTCCCCTTATAGTGGACATAGACTTTACAGCAAAGATGGAGGACCACCTGGACCTCATAGAGGACGGCAAGAGGGACTGGGTAAAATCCCTGGAAAAATTCCATGTAGCCCTGGAAAAGGAACTCTCTACAGCAAAGCTGGGTATGAAGAGCCTCAAGAAAGAAGAGAAAGAGACGGACATAATATGCGACAGATGCGGCAAGAAGATGCTCCTGAGATGGGGGAAAAACGGTGAATACCTTGTATGCAGTGGCAAACCAGACTGTAAAAACAAAAAGAATGTAAAAATAGGTGAAGACGGGACCATCCATATCCAGGAGGCAGAGATAAAAGGCACATGCAGTAAATGTGGCGGCAACATGATAGAAAAGACAGGGAGGTTCGGCAGGTTTCTTGCCTGCAGTAATTACCCGGACTGCACATATACAGAGCCCTACTATCTCGGGTTTGACTGCCCAGAAGAAGGCTGTAGCGGCAGGCTTGTAGAGAGGGTATCGAAAAAGAAAAAGAGGTTTATAAGCTGTTCCAATTACCCAAACTGCTCATTTGCCACATATATGGAGCCCAAAGAGGGCACATGCCCGGTATGTAATGCCCCTACAATATTCACATATAAAAAGACAACATCTTGTCTCCGTAAGGGCTGCGGATGGAAATCAAGATAATCGGCGGCGGCCTTGCAGGGGCAGAGGCAGCCTATCAGATAGCAAAGAGGGGACATAAGGTCATACTCTATGAGATGAGGCCAGAGGTTACTACCCCTGCCCATAAGACAGGTTTCCTCTCAGAACTTGTATGCAGTAACTCTTTAAAATCAAAAGAACTTACCAATGCCCACGGGCTTTTAAAACAAGAGATGAGGATACTCGATTCCCTTATCATAAACACAGCGGATTCAACATCTATCCCGGGCGGTAAGGCCCTTGTAGTGGATAGAGAGGGCTTTTCCCGGTCCATCACAGAGAAGATATATACCAATTCTCTGATAGAGGTGAAAAGGGAGGAGGTAAGGGATATACCCCAGGGCATTGTAATCTTAGCAACAGGTCCTCTCACCAGTGATAGCCTTACTGATAAGATAAAGGCCTTAACAGGCCAGGACAATCTCTTTTTTTTCGATGCCATATCCCCTATCATAGAGGGCGATTCCATAGATTTTGAAAATGCCTTTTTCTCATCAAGGTACAGGCAGGATTCAGATGATTATCTGAACTGTCCCCTTACAGAAGAGGAATACGATATTTTTTATAATACATTAGTTACCGCAGAGAGGGTGGAATTAAGGCCCTTTGAGAAGACACCTTATTTTGAGGGCTGCCTCCCCATAGAGGTTATGGCAGGTAGGGGCAGGCAGACGCTCCTTTTTGGCCCCATGAAGCCTGTGGGTCTCATAGACCGTAGAACAAATAGAGAACCCTTTGCCGTTGTCCAGTTGAGGAGGGAGGACTCCCAGGGAAACATGTATAATATGGTTGGCTTTCAGACAAAACTCACATATAGAGAACAGGAGAGGGTGTTCAGGCTCATACCAGCACTGAGGAATGCCCATTTTTTGAGGTATGGGAGCATACACAGAAATACGTATATAAACTCACCTGTGCTTTTGAATAAAAAACTGGGGCTGAAAGGCAGGGAGGGGATATTCTTTGCCGGGCAGATTACCGGGGTAGAGGGTTATACAGAGTCCTCTGCCATGGGTCTTCTGGCAGGTATATCCTCATTGTGCCTCCTTAAGGGCATAGAGTTTGCCCCACCCCCGCCTGAGACCTGCATGGGTGCACTGGTGGACTACATAACAGAAGAGAAAAGGGATTTTCAGCCCATGAATATAAACTTCGGGATCCTAAGAGGTTATAACAAGAGGAGGAAAAATATGGTTATAGATGAAGCATTGTCACTTATTTCTCAGTGGCACGAAAAGATTAACCAACAGCTTGACCGAGCTTGAATATGGGCAGATACATGGCTATTATGAGGCCCCCCAGGACAACCCCGAGGAACATCATTATCATGGGCTCCATCATGGCAGTAAGGTTGGATACGAGGTTATCCACATCCTCCTCGTAGAAGTCAGCTATCTTATTCAACATATTATCCAGGGCACCTGTAGATTCACCCACCTCTATCATCTGGACCACCATAGGGGGAAAGACCTTACTCTCCTCAAGGGGTTCGGACATGCTCCTGCCCTCGCTTATCCTTGCCCTTGCAGTAACAAGTGCCTCCTCCACAATCTTGTTGCCCGCTACCTTGGCAACAATAATAAGGCTCTCCAGTATGGGTACGCCGCTTGATAATAGTGTGGCCAGTGTCCTTGTTACCCTTGCCACAGATGCCTTTATGGCAAGGACGCCGAATATGGGGACCTTTAGTATCAGGGCATCTATCTTTTTTCTCCCCTTCTCGCTCTTATAGTATTTTTTAAACATAAACACAGCAGCACCGATGACAACAATCATGTGGATTATCTTGGATTTTACAAGCCTGCTGAGATTGACAACAATCTGTGTTGGCATGGGTAGTGTTGCACCCATGTCCTTAAACATGGTCTCAAAGACAGGGATAACAAAGATAAGGAGAACCATGACCACGCCTATGGCAACCACTATGATGCTTATGGGGTATATCATGGCAGATTTTACCTTTTTCTTTAGTTTCTCTGTCTTCTCCATATATACTGCGAGCCTCTGCAGGACAGTATCAAGCATACCGCCCTCTTCCCCGGCCACCACAAGGTTCACATACAGGGCATCAAAGCACTGGGGGTAATCCCGTAATGCATCTGCAAACCTGGAGCCTGTCTCTATCTTTTCTTTTATCTCCCTCACGATGCCCTTTAGGTCTTTATCCTCCATCTGGTTTGAGAGTATGTCTAAGGACTGGACAAGGGGTAGCCCTGAGGTTATCATGGTAGAGAGCTGTCTCGTGAAGATAACAACACTCATGGGCTTGATTTTTTTCTTGGGGTTGTATTTCTCTTTTGATGGGACTTTTTGTGCCTTTGCCTTGAGGAGTATTATCCCGTCCTTACGGAGGTTGGCCCTCAAGGTGGCCTCTGAATCCACCTTGAGGGTTCCTTTTCTTGTCTCACCTTTTAGTGTCTTGCCTTCCCATTCATAAACAGGCATACCCTATAATAACCTACTAAAATTTTTATTTAAAGAAAAATTTACTCCTCCCTCAAAACAGTATAGAGGGTCATGTTTTCTCTCCTTAAGAATATCACAATGCCCTCTTTTATGTTGGATTTCTTCATGGCATCCTTGAAATCATTGATATTTTTTATGGTTCTCCTGCCTACCTTGATTATTATGTCTCCCTGTCTTATATCTGCATCCTGGGCAGGGCTTCCAGGCTGGACATCGGTGACTATAACACCCCTTTGGTCTTTCAGTTTTAGATGTCTTGCAATATCCGGGGTGATGTTCTGGACAACGAGGCCGTAGTCTTTCTCCACCTCCTGTCTCCTCGAAGCAGTTACTGTCTCATCTTTAAGCTCACCTATCACCACATCTAAATCCATCTTCTTTCCATCCCTGATTATGGTGACCTTTGCCTTTTTACCTACCTCTGTGGCAGCAACAAGCCTGGGAAGTGCATCCCTGTTCTTTATCTTTTTACCATTATAGGCCACTATTATATCGCCGCTTTTTATACCTGCCTTTTCTGCAGGGCTACCCTCTATGACATCGGCAACAAGGGCACCCTCAGGCTCTTTGAGCCCAAAATCCCTTGCAATCTCCGGTGTAACCTCCTGGATGCGGACGCCGAGGGAACCCCTTACTACCCTGCCCTTTGATTTCAGGGGCTGGAGCATCTCTTTTGCCATGTTTATGGGTATGGCAAAACCTATGCCCTGACCTGTGGAAACTATGGCTGTGTTTATCCCTATAACCTCTCCATTGAGATTAAATAGAGGGCCGCCGCTGTTACCGGGGTTGATGGATGCATCGGTCTGGATAAAGTCATCATAGGGGCCTGCACCTATGACCCTGCCTTTTGCACTTACAATACCTGCTGTTACTGTCTGTTCAAGGCCAAAGGGATTGCCTATGGCGATGACCCAGTCACCTACCTCAAGGCTATCAGAGTCACCGAGTTTTGCAACAGGCAGGTCATGTTTTGCGTTTATCTTTATAAGGGCAATATCTGTCTTGGCGTCCTTACCTATTACCTTGGCATCGTATTCCTTGCCGTCTGTGAGCTTTACCTTTATGGAAGATGCCTTTCCCACAACATGGTTGTTTGTTAGGATATAGCCATCCTTGTCTATTATGAAACCAGAACCAAGGCTCCTCTGCTTGAACTCCCTCCTGGGTATATCACCAAAGAACCTCTCAAAGAAATCATTACCGAAGAAATCCCGGAACGGGTTCTGGGGGCCCATGAATCGTTCGCTTAGATCAGGACCCTTTATGGTCATGGTGGTGCTGATATTAACTACACAGGGTTTTATAGATTTCACGAGACCACTCAGGCTCGGTAGGCCCTTGTCAAAGGCCACCGGCTTTATATTTTCGTAGACTGGTGTCCTGGGGGTTATCCTGTCTTTTAAGAACCCAAACCCTATGACAAGGGCTACCAGGACCAAGATGGTAATCAAAAGACCTTTATTTTTCACTTCTGTCCTCCTTAAAATTAAGATTTAGCAGTAAAGACCTTAAAAGGTCTCATCTCTATAAAGGCAATCTTACAGAAAATAAACTACCCTGGGCAGGTGCGCTGGTAACCTCTATGGTGCCTCTGTGTGCCTCTGCTATCCATTTACTTATTGAGAGCCCAAGCCCACTGCCACTCTCACGCCTCCTTGATTTGTCTCCCCTGTAAAACCTGTCAAATATAAACTTAATGTCGTTTTCAGGTATACCTATGCCGTTATCTTTTATGTGTATATTAATATAACCATTATTTGTCGAGGAATAAACCTCTACTTTTCCGCCCTGGGATGTGTATTTTATCCCATTTTCTATGATATTGCAGAGCATCCTCCTCAACTTTAATTCATCGCCCTTTAGTATGACCTCATCTATATCACCCAGGACAAGCTCCACACCTTTATTTTTTGCAAATATCTGCATATTCATACAGACATCTATGATAAGGTCTTTTAAGGCAATATCCTCTGTCTTGATGAGTATATCTTTTGAATCTGCCTTAGATAACAGGAGGAGGTCATCTATTATCTTTGTCATCCTGTCTATCTCTTCAAGGTTGCTTTTCAGGAGTCTCTTGTAGTCTTCTATATCCCTGTCCTTTCTCAATGTTACCTCTGTCTCTCCCTTTAATATGGTAAGGGGTGTCTTAAGCTCATGGGATACATCTATACTGAACTGGTTTATCCTCTGAAACGAATCCCTAAGGCGGTCTATCATCTCGTTGAATGTGGTGGCAAGGCGTCCTAACTCATCCCTTTTTTCTCCAATATCGATCCTCTCGTCGAGGTTGCTGGACGATATCTTTATGGCCGCCCTCCTTATCTTATCCACAGGTTTTAATGCCTTTCTGGCAAGAAAAAACCCGCTCACCGTGGTTATGGCTATGGATGTGGGGATGCTTATCAAAAATATTATGAGGAGCCTCTTCATGGTCTCATCAAAATCCTCGAGGGATGTCCCTACCTGGACAATACTCGTTATCTTTTCTCTGTCCACAATGGGCAGTATAATTGCCCTTATCCTCTGTCTGGAATAGGTCTCAATGGTCTCGTAGACTATCTCACCCTTTAATGCCCTCTCAATGGAACTAAAAGGTGTAGGCAGTGTCTCTGCATCGATATCACTCATTTTTGCGCCTATCCTCCCGGCGCTGTCCATTATCTGGATGAATTTTCCTTTTGGTTTTTTACCGAGGACGTTTTCCAGGTATCTCTCGAAATTGCTGAACACGCTGGCTCCGTGGGTCTCCACAATGGCTGTGGACAGGACATCGGCAATAGACTTAAGCTTTGCATCTATGCTCTTCTGGAGGCTGTTCTTGAAATATATGTAGACGCCGCCGGAAAAGAGTATGAGTATGGATGCCAGTATCAGGCTATACCAGAGGGTAAGCTTCCATTTAATGGGCAGATTAAGCCTTTTCATCTTCTTTAAGGATATAGCCCATTCCCCTGACAGTGTGGATGTATTTCTTTGAGGTTAGGGCCTCGATCTTTTTTCTCAAGAAATTCACATACACATCTACTATGTTAGTCGTGTCTGCTGTGCTGTGCCAAACATATTCTGCTATATCCTTTCTTGAGAGGACTGATTCTTTGTTTTTAAGCATGAGCTCCATGATTAAGAACTCTTTTTCTGTAAGGTCTGTCTCCCCAGAGCCAGAATGGAGCCTCCGTGTATATGGATTAAGTGTAAGGCCCCTGTATTCCAGTGTCTTTATATCTGATTTCATGCTTCTTCTGAGCAGTGCCCTTATCCTCGCCAGGAGTTCCTCGAAAGAAAAGGGTTTTGTCAGATAGTCATCACTGCCTGTATCGAGCCCCCTTACCACATCTTCCTTGGAGTTTTTTGCGGTTATTATCAATACAGGTGTATCTACACCCCATGACCTTATGGTCTTTAGAAGCTCAAGGCCGTCTATCTCAGGTATCATAAGGTCGAGGAGTATGGCGCTGTAACTGTTTTCTCTAATGAGTTCCAGGCCTTTTTTGCCGTCATAGGCAGTATCTACCTCATAGCCCTCCTCTTTTAGACCAAGGCTTATAAAATTGGCCACCTTTTCCTCATCCTCTATAAGAAGAAGCCTCATGGAGATATTATATATCATGCTGCCTTAAATTTAAAATGTTTTGAAAATTTTTTTATCTTCATCAGGCCTTTTAATCCAGCATAATCGAATTTAAAACCGGCATCTTGTTCTGCCTTGCAGTAAAAAAATATCTACCCATCACCCATCACCCATAACCCATCACCCATAAATACATTGAGTTCTTTATTTATAGCCGCAAAGATGTTATTATCTTTCATTAAGATTCTACAGGGAGGTTTGATGATGAGGAGATTCATAATCGTTTTCTTGTTCATTGCCATACTTGGCATCTACGG
>JAKPCK010000082.1 GCA_029553295.1 Deltaproteobacteria bacterium
GCCCTCTATGAGGCCCTTGTCCGTTCACTGGAAGAGGTTGAAGACATTGCAGAAAGCCTGGATGTCCAAGTGGCAAGGGATAAGGATATGCTTGCCCTTATGGAAAAGGCAAACCATGCCCTTGGAGAGCTCTCACAACAGATAATTACAGGACAAAAAACTTCCTGTTCTGAAGATTTACCCTCATTTGATACACTGAGAAATCAAGGAAAAAACACAGATGATGTAAAATTTACCCTTCAGGCCATCGCCCATGAGATTAGAAATCCCCTTACTATTGTCGGTGGATTTGTCAGGAGGCTTGCCAGGTCTATAGACCCTACCTCTGACAAATGGCAATATATGGAGATAATACTAAAAGAGACAAAGAGGCTTGAACAGGTCCTGCAGGAGGCAACCCAGACACAGCACGGATAAAGACCTCTATAAGACATTGAACAAAATAAAAGAGGGGGATGAATCCCCCTCTTTTTTATCATCTTTCAGATAGGTTATTTGTTGAGTTTTGATTTGAACTTCTCAATGAGTTTTGGCACTACCTGAGTATAGTCGCCTACTATACCGAATGTGGCTGCCTTGAAGATCGGTGCGTCCGGGTCTTTGTTGATGGCAACTATACAATCGGATGTCCTCATGCCTGCCAGATGCTGGATTGCCCCTGATATACCACATGCAATGTATATCTTAGGCTTTACTGTCTTACCTGTCTGGCCTACCTGATGTTCATATGGTATCCATCCAGAGTCAACAGCTGCACGGGATGCACCAACTGCACCACCTAATACATCTGCGAGCTGTTTGAGGAGTTCAAAACCTTCGGGCTTACCAACGCCCCTACCGCCAGATACAATAATATCTGCCTCTACGAGGTTAACGGTTGTTGCTGCCTTTACAAATTCAAGGACCTTGCTGTGGAGGTCTGCATCTGCAACTGTAAATGCCTCTTTAACAACCTCACCCTGATTTGCGTCGTTCTTTTCTGGCATGGCAAATGACTTTGGCCTTACTGTTGTTATCTGTGGTTTTGCCTTTTCATTAACCACTGTTACAGTGTAGTTGCCACCAAAGGCAGCCCTTGTTAGTTTTACCTGACCACCTTCAACCTTTATGCCTATACTGTCTGTGCAGAGACCAAATCCAAGCTGACCTGCAGTGGCTGCTGCTATGTCTGTGCCCTGGCTTGTTGCCCTGAAGAGTGCCACCTCTGGTTTATATTTATCGAGGAGAAAACTTGCTGCCTTTGAGTATGCATCAGGCAGGAAGGTTTTATATGTTGCGCCCTCTACTGCAAAAACCTTTGATGCACCATATGCAATTGCCTCTTTTGCAATCCCGTCGATCCCGTCCCCAATAACAAATGCACATACATTTGAACCAAGGTCTGCTGCCAGTGTCTTTCCAATACCCAGTAATTCAAATGACATGGGGGTCACTGCCCCTTCCTTATGCTCTATATATACCCATACATCGTTTGCCATTGTTGTCCCTCCTCCAATTATTTTATGACTTTCAAGTCAATTAGTTTATCGGTCAGTGTATTTGCAATATCTTCCAGTTCGCCCTTCAATATCTCACCTGCACCTCTTGGAGGTGGAACAGCAATCTCAACAACCTTTGTTGATGCGCCGGCAGAACCAACTTTGCCTGTATCTACACCGAGGTCACCAGCATTCCATTCTGGGATGGCAATCTTGGATGCCTTTCTGATTCCCATGAGATTGGGTAGACGGGGTTCGTTGATTCCTTTGATAACTGAGACTACAGCAGGGAGTTTTGCCTCAACAACCTCAACTCCACCCTCTATTGCCCTTTCAACAACAATCTTTTTGGCCCCGGCATCGATGGACCTTATCTTGGAGACATAGGTGAGCTGGCTAAAACCAAGTATGGATGCCAGCATAGCGCCTACAACACCTGTGTTGCCATCTGTTGACTGTTTTCCGCAGAAAACCACATCCACATCGCCGATCTTCTTTATTGCAGATGCCAGGACATAAGCTGTTGCATATGTGTCAGAGCCTGCAAATGCATCATCTGTAAGCCTGTGGACCTCATTCACCGTGAGAGCAAGGGCATTCCTGAGGACATCGTTGGCCTTCTCGGGACCCATGCTGATGGCGATGATGTCACCATCGTAATTCTCCCTTGTCAGGAGTGCCTCTTCGATGGCGAATTCATCGAATGGGTTTGTTATCGTTGCCTCCATTGCATCCCTTTTTAGCGTCCCCTTAGGGATATCCCACTTGATCTCTGCTTCTGTGTCAGGAACCTGTTTAATACACACAACTATCTTCACAGTATCCTCCTTTAATTTTTTTATTCACCCTTAAACGTGGGTTTTCTCTTTTCTACAAAAGCCGTCATCCCTTCTTTCTGGTCCTTTGTTGCAAAGCATAGGCCGAAGTCCTTTGCCTCTACCATCAACGCAGAATCCATATCCAGGGATAGGCTCTTATTTATGCACTCCTTTGCAAGCCGTACGGCAAAAGGACCGTTTGATTTTATCTTCTCTGCAAGGGCCATTACCTCTTTCATAAGGTCCTCATGGGGCACAACCTTGTTTATAAACCCCATCTCATATGCCTCCTGGGCACTCACCATCTTGCCTGTAAATATCATCTCCTTTGCCTTTGCAAGGCCTACAAGCTTTGCTGCCCTCTGTGTCCCCCCAAAACCCGGGTGTATACCCAGGGTTGTCTCTGGAAAACCAACCTTTGCCTTGTCTGAGGCATAGATGATATCACATGCAATGGCCACCTCAAAGCCACCGCCAAGGGCAAACCCATTTACCGCTGCGATTACTGGCTTTGACATATTCTCAAGGGCAGTTAGGGCCTCGTGCCCCCTCTGGGAGAACTGCATACCCTGAAGGGCTGTCATATCCTTCATCTCAAGTATATCTGCACCGGCTATAAATGCCTTCTCGCCTTCCCCGGTAATTATAACAACCCATACATCCTTGTTGGCATTTAATTCATCGGCAGCGGATTTTATCTCATCCAGTGTCTCAGAGTTCAATGCATTTAATGCCTTGGGCCTGTTTACCTTAACAATGGCAATGCCATCCTTTATCTCAATTATCAGGTTCTTGTATTCCATGATTAACCCTCGCACTCAATAACTGCAGCCAATCCCATACCACCGCCTATACACATGGATACAAGACCGTATCTCAAGCCGAGTCTCCTCATCTGATAGAGCGCTGTTGTAACAAGCCTTGCCCCTGTGCATCCAATGGGGTGTCCAAGGGAAATCCCGCCGCCAAACATATTGCATTTATCCATATTTATCTTTAACTCCCTTATGCAGGCAATGGACTGGGATGCAAAGGCCTCATTGAGCTCAATGAGGTCTATCTGGTCGATGGTCATGTTTGCCTTTTTAAGTGCACTCCTTATGGCTGGGATAGGACCCAATCCCATGTATGCAGGGTCAACACCACCGTTTGCCCATGAAATCATCCTGCCCATAGGCTTTATACCCAACTCTTTTGCCTTGTCCCTTGTCATAAGCACAACGGCTGCTGCTGCATCGTTTAGGCCTGATGCATTACCTGCTGTGACTGTCCCATCCTTTTTGAAGGCAGGTGCAAGCTTTGACATCTTCTCCAGGGTTGTATCCATGGGCCTCTCATCTGTGTCGAATATTACAGGGTCACCTTTTTTCTGTGGTATCTTGACAGGGACGATCTCATCCTTGAAGAGACCATCTTTTATTGCCTTCCTTGCCCTCTGATGGCTCAGAAGCCCGAATTCATCCTGTTCAAGCCTTGAGATGCCGTATTTTGCTGCTATGTTCTCTGCTGTCATACCCATATGATAACCGTAGAATATCTCCCAGATGCCGTCGAGCACCATAAGGTCTATGGCCTTTGTATCGAACATCCTCGCACCCCAGCGAAGTCCTGGCAGTGCAAAAGGAGCGAGACTCATATTCTCCATACCGCCGGCAACAACCACATCATTGTCACCAACAGCTATGGACTGGATACCGTTTATAATAGCCCTCAACCCTGATGAACAAACCTTGTTTACCGTATATGCTGCTGTCTCTTTGGGCACACCACTGTATATACTTGCCTGTCTGGCTGAGTTCTGACCAAGACCTGCCTGGATAACATTACCCATTATCACTTCATCGATGACAACCTCTTTTAGGCTACTATCATAATCATACGCCTTTGCCTCAAGCTCTGTATCTGTCTTGCCCTGAAAGATATCTGGTGCCACATCCCTGTCTTTGTTTTTCGATGGTCTTATGCCTGCCCTTTTTATTGCCTCTTTAATGGCTAATGCACCAAGCTGGACAACAGGCACATCCTTTAAAGACTGACCAAACTGACCAATAGGCGTTCTTGCACAGGAAACTATTACAACGTCTCTCATATCCCACTCCTTTCATTTTATTGTTTACATTTGAAAAAAAATTCACAAACATTTAATATGAATTACACAGTTTTGTCAATGATTTTTAATAGGATAAGCGAATTTTAATTATGAAAAGTAACAAAAAATATGTTAACATCTACAGCCTATTCATTCTAAGCCTGAAGGGGTTCGGACATGTCTCTGGATATAAAAATTATAAATGACATAAAAGAGATTGTGGGGGAGCAAAACTGCCTTACCTCTCTGGAAGACAGAAGATGTTATTCCTATGATGCAAGGACAGATGGGGCAGTCCCAGACCTGGTTGTATTCCCGTCTTCTGCCAAAGAGGTCTCAGCCATACTCATACTTGCCAACAGATACCTGTTTCCTGTTATACCAAGGGGACAGGGCACAGGTCTTACCGGGGGGTCAATCCCTATAAAAGGCGGGGTTGTAATATCATTTACAAGGATGAATAGGATACTCGAGATAGATACAAAAAACCTCATAGCAGTTGTGGAGCCAGGTGTCATAACCTTTGAACTTCAACAGGAGGTGGCAAAATACGGTCTTTTCTATCCCCCTGACCCTGCATCTTATAAATATTCAAGTATAGGAGGAAATGTAGGCGAATGCGCCGGTGGCCCCAATTCTCTAAAATACGGTGTAACAAGGGACTATGTCCTCGGGCTTGAGGTTGTCCAGCCAACAGGGGAGATAATAAATACAGGGGTAAAGACCATGAAGGGTGTTGTGGGATATGACCTCACAAGGTTGTTTGTAGGGAGTGAGGGCACCCTTGGGGTTATCACAAAGATTATCCTTAAACTCATACCATTGCCAGAATCAAAGGCAACGATCCTTGCCCTCTTTCAGGAGGTGGAGGATGCTGCAGAGGCAGTGTCTGCAATAATCGCAGCAAAGATTGTCCCATCCAC
>JAKPCK010000085.1 GCA_029553295.1 Deltaproteobacteria bacterium
GGTATAAAATCATGGCATACTATGCAAAATTAATTGGTGAAAAATGTTATCTCTCTCCCATAAATATGGAGGATGCAGAATTGTGGGCTATGTGGCACAATGATTTAGAGGTGGCCATATACAACGGCCATGAGGCATATACACCTATCCCTGCAGACAAACAGAGAGAGATGATGGCAAACCTGATCCAGTATCAGGAACATGCCTTTAATATAATAGATTTAACAACTGATAGACCCATAGGTTACTGCTTTGTCTATGACATAAGCCACATAGACAGGACAGCACAGCTGTCCATGACAATAGGGGATAAGGCTTACTGGAATAAGGGATACGGATATGATGCCTTAAACCTCCTCCTTGACCATGCCTTCAATCTCCTTAACCTGAACAATATTATGGTAAGGGTATATTCTTTCAATGAAAGGGCCCTGTCTTGTTACAAAAAGGCAGGGTTCAAGGAATTCGGCAGAAGGAGACAGGCAAGGATAATAGGAAATAATATCTATGATATGGTCTTTATGGACATCCTTGCCAGTGAATATAAATCAGCGTATGTGGAGAGATTCCTGAGGTAGGAACTTTTCAAATACCTCTGGATTCTATTAATTCTCGGACAATCTTATAGCAATCATTTATATGTTTATCTATAATGAGCTTCATGGCAGTAAAGCTTATAGTTACTGAAATTGCCTGACCTAATATGGGGACATATTTGGCTGCCTGTTTTGCAGTAATCCTTATACCCATTTTTTTGAGTAACTGGATTATAATCTCTTTTGTTATGTATTTACCCACCATGTCCGCCCCCCACTTCTTTATCAACTCATAGATGGCAATGGAGACATTGGGTTTATATTCGTCAATCTGGTCCTTTGAGAGCCCGAATTTTTCGCTTATGGCAGGTATTACCTTCATAAGAAGGGCAATATCAGTTGTCACATCAGCTAAGGGCACAGGCACCAGGGAAGCGCAAGAGGACATAACCGCCCTTTTGGTTGCCATGTGCCTGCACTCTTTTCTTATTGCATCGAGTTCTTCTATACTATTTGGTAACACGATCCATAATTATAGATGGTTTGTAGTTTTTTCTCAAGGATTCAAGGATCATATCAATGGCCTTTTCTTCAGGGATGCCCAGTTCATTAGCTATATCAAGAAGGATGCTGACCTCTTTCTCTCTTATTTTATTTCAATAAGTTTTTTTGAGTCATATAATGAATTAATTTAAACTTATAATTGAATTTTGAATCAACTTATATAGCTTTTATCTTTTGATTAATTCTTCTTCTGGTATTCACCTAATTATTTAGATCTTTAAAGGTTTTTTAGAATTATCTCCAGAACCTCTTCTGGCTTTAAAATGCTCCCTGTCTTCGGTGAGCCTATGATAGTCTGCCTTCCTCCCCATCCTTTTTCCATCTTATCAAAGAACGGGAGTAATTTCACTACATTTTTGCCGTTACTGGCGATT
>JAKPCK010000100.1 GCA_029553295.1 Deltaproteobacteria bacterium
TCTACTCGATACCATCTTATAGTGCCGTCACTAAAGGCAGCTACAATAAGCCTGCTGTCCCTGGAGACATTAACTGCCCAGACAGTACCGGGGACGGCTACCCTCCATTTGAGGCTGCCGCCTCTGTCATAGAGCCGGAGATTAGATGAAGTCCCCAGGACAAACCCGGACTCATCAGGCAGGATAGCAAGGCTCCTGGAATACTCATATAGCTCAAGTTTTATGTTTTTGCCGTTTAGTTTGGGATAATAGTTATTCTTCCAGTCCGTGACATTTATACTTCTGCCCTGTGTAACAGGTGGCAGTAGACCTCTATCTGATGGGGAGAGTGTCAGGTTTAGGCTGTCTATATCAAATCTGGCAGGGGATTTACCTCCATATTCATATCCAAACCCCACGGTTGAGCCTTCAAGGGATAAGGTAAATCCTTGTAAGATACCCCTAAAATCTGCTATATCAGGTTTTTTTGTATAGTAGATACTGCCCTGCCTGTCTATAACACCAAAGGAAGGTTCCTGTGATGCAAATACAACCCCCCCTGACTTTAAGGGTATTATCCCCATTATGGTATCTTTTGCCACAGGGATGTCTGTATATTCAAATCTTGATGTATCCCATCTTCTTATAATATTTATCCATTCATTATTTATTGATTTTTGAGCCCTACCCCCTGCAAGAATGAACCTGCCATCAGTGGTGAAGGAGACTTTACCAAGATCTTCATTATCTATGTCTTTGGTGTCAAGGGTCTGGATAAATCTAAGGTCATCCCCTGAGTAGATATCCACACTCTTTGTATCTATAAACCCTACCGCAATCTTTCTGCCATCAGGAGAGAAGCTGACCCCAAATGGTTGCCCTCCGCCTACTGCCTTTTTTTTGTAAATTAATCTAAAGTTTTTATCATAGAGCCTTATATAGCCATCGTATGAGCTTGTGGCGAGCCTGCCTGATGCATCAAAGGCAGCCCAGTAGCTTTGACCTCCATAGTCTTTGTCTT
>JAKPCK010000112.1 GCA_029553295.1 Deltaproteobacteria bacterium
ATCCACAAAATAAAGTATTTTGGACAGCCTGCTGATGTAATCTATGGTCAGATTGATAGTGCTACTTTTTCAATCATCTTAGCCAGTGAGAATAGGGAGGATGTGGAGAGAGGAGCAGAAGAGCTCCAAAAGTGGTTTCTGAAGGAGAGTTATTATGACCTGTGGAATAAACATAGAGTATTTTTCAGGGGAATCCTAGCAGCAGGAGAGATACCTTCTGATTACAATGATAGGAATGGAAAAATAATTTATAGAAGTAATGTAGATTTTGCTGTTGATTATGAGGTCTCCTGGAAAGAAGATGCAGATGGAATCAGGAGATTTGATCTGTCACTGTATAAAGATGAGCAGGCTACTCTTAAAATGCTGGCAACAGCAGCAAGCAGTTACGTAATGGGGATAAGAATTGTTAAATATTAAAAGGATGAAAAAATGATAGGGTGATTTGTATGGCTACTATGATAGCTAGACTTAAGGACCTGAGGATTAGAAAGGACATCAGAGGAAATCCTCTACTGTCTGAAGAGAAGTACAGGGAGTATTTAAAGCAGGGGTATAAGCCTGATTCCAGGATAGCAATTGAAATTGATGATGAAACTTTCATGATGTATCAGTAAAACTGTAAAAGGTGATTTAGGTGGTTAGATATGGTAATGAAAATGCTCTTGTAGGCATTACACTTGATCTGAGGCCCATGGGCCCTGTGCCAGTCACAATAGGCACAGGAATTTGTGCAATTGTAGGCACATCTGCCAGAGGCCCTGTGGAGCCTACAGGGTTCAGGTCTCCTACACCAATTGCTCCATTATATCATGCTGGAGACCTTAAGGAGGCTGGGGAACTGGCTTTTATGCAGGGAGTACCTACAGTATATCTTGTGAGAGTTCTAGGAAAGGGATATGCAATAGCCAAAGCTACTTTACAGTCTCTCTCAGGGGATACTGTTGGTGATCTTAAGGCAAATTCTCCTGGATCATGGGGCAATTCACTTCTGTATTCCATCCAAAATGGCAATTACAATGGCACACTGACTGAAATATTTGTAGGAGATAAGTCAGTAGGGCCTTATGCTCTCCAGAGGGATGATATTGTTGAATTTGCCTCAAATTATGTAAAAGTAAATGGTGTGAAGAGAGATATTGTTTATAAGTTAAGTGATCATGGAGCTGGAGAAGTCCTGGTTGATAAGGAAAAGGGAACAATAACATTTTACCAAGGAGAGGCCCCTACTGCTGCTGATCAGATCTCTGTCAGCCTGAAGTTCAGAACCAGGAAGATTACTCTGTATGATGGAGATACTGTTTACGTAGCAAACAATATTAGAAGCATTCCAGAGCTGATTTCTGCTATTGGCAATTCACAGCTAGCAGTATTTGAGGAGTATAATGCAACAGTAACTAAGCTGCCAAAGACCACAGTTTCTGGAGATAAAGTGCAGACAGTAGCACTTACTGGAGGTAATGATGGAGATGCAATTACTGTAGATGATTGGGAGAAGGCTCTATACAGACTTTCTCAGACAGTCACACCTACCACTGTAGCCCTCTGTGACTGGGAGGTAGAATCTGGACAGTATGACCTGGTAGGTCTGCTCTCTGGCTGGCTAACATGGATGGCCGGACAGTTCAGGCCCTGCCTGGGATTTGTGCCCATGGAGGATACTCTGGGAGCAAATGAGGCCTCAAAAGTTCTGGATCTCTGTGCAGGTTACAACAATAGACTGCTTACAATTGTTGCAAATGCCTGGGATGATCAGTTCCCATCAAAGAATATTGCAGTAGCCAGAGCTGCTAAGGAGGCTGCCTGTGCACTAGGAGAATCTGCTGCCAGATCTTATAACAGTATGGATGGCCTAAGGAATCTACTTACAGTATTTGATGATGAAACTGTTGATGTTCTCACAAGAGGAGGAGCAGATGTGATGATCCAGAAGAAGGGAGTATATCCCTACCAGGCCACCAGAGGAATCAGGCCATACCTGGGGATCTCCACAGCAACAGACTGGCAATTTATGAGATGTGTTGACAACAGAACCATTAACTGGATCATTGTTGCCATAAAGTATATCACAGATCAGTATTATCATGAGAGAAGGACTAAGAACGTCCTTACATCTTTGAAACAGTCTCTCTGTGCAGTCCTGGATGATCAGGTTGAGCTGGAGAATATAAGGACATATAAGCTCTCTGTATCTGCACATCCAGTAGATACAGGCAGAGTAGACATAGATTTCCAAATGGAGAACATAGGCCACATTGAGAGGTTCAGAGTAACCATGCATGTAGGAGTTATGTCAGGAGGTGGTTTCACAGTTTAAACCACCTTTCAAAATATTT